>JBEBTM010000041.1:0-15388 GCA_040393745.1 Thermogutta terrifontis
ATGAACTTGGCATGCCCATTAAGGGAGGGTATGTCACACATGTCGGATCACCGACAATATCTTTTGCTGTTCATGCACACACAATGGCTGGCGGTTTTAATGCAAACAACATCATTAGCGATGAAGAATATGGGTATTCACCTCTTTATCACGACCATTGGCATCGTTGGGATTTTTATGGCAATAAGCATCATGATTGTCTCAATCCTGATTTTACTGAAGAATGAAATATCGAAGGAAAAAACGAGTTCACGTTTGATCTTGTCGAGTGATTTGATAAAATGAATGGCCTGATCCCATGGCCTTCCGAAAATTTCCCGAGCGAATATCCACCGGACATTGATCATGTGGATATTCGCTTTTTTTGTGAATGGCAGTTTGAAAGTGCTGCATTTGGAGGAGCAAAAACATGACGCCGGATAGAAGTTGTCATCGCATCATAGCGGATCCCTGTCTTCTTTTAAAGGACCATTCGGTCCGTCTACTTTTCCTTGATCTTCTTTGACTTTTGGCGTGAATATCTGTAGAATCGGTGTCGAGAGTTGACTTTTCGCCCTCTTTGCAACCCGGTTGAAGGAACCGTGCCATGAAATTCTCGTCGATTTATTGGATCGCCGCCTGCCTCTTTTTCCTCGCCAACGGGTTTGTCCTTTTCGGACAAGGGAATGCTTGCCACAAAAAGCGTGCTCCCCGAGATGGTGTTTGCCGTGAGTACCGTGCCGAGAAATGCGACGTTAACGGCAAGTATTATGATATTGTCTATGAGAAGATAGATGTTTATATCAGCGATGGCGGAATGGAACGAAAAGAGAAAGAACCTGTCATAAAAAAAACCGGTTTTATGTGTGGCGGAAGGGTGATTGAACCGATCACAGGCCCCTTCGAAGATGAGCGAGTGGAAGATGAAAGCATGCGTACAATGCAAAGTTTTTCACTGCCGTGTTACAATGATTATGATTGCGATTGGCAACAGGGTGGTTATTTAAATGGCTATACGTTGCACGATTATTATGAAGGAAGCGAATACCTCTATACGGGCGGGAGTTGGAACAAGAATCACGAAAATTGGATTTGTACCAGGGATCCCGAAATGAATTCCCCTCCTTTTTGGGGATTCACCATCGTTGCCGCGAGTTGGGGTGATTGTTACGAGGATTGGATTGGAGAGCAGTGACTCGCTTGTTTTTCCAGATATCGGTTTCAGATGCTATTATGATACGTAATATTTGTTTTGGAATGTTCGTCCTATTGTTTTTCGGTTGCTCGTCGTTTGTTTTTTGCGATGAAGGGAAAGGCCCTCCGAATCCCGTGACGAAAGAGTACCTGGAAGACCTTTTCCAAAAGGGTTTCGACCATCGGGAGCAAATCAAGTCAGGCCAGATGGAGATTCTCAATGAACTTGACAACATGGATGAGGAGCGGGTCGTCAACAAAATCCGTCGTGAAATCAAAATCGCTTTCGACGAACAGCGGCGGCGTGTGGACCGTCACAATGAATTTGATGCTCAGAAAACGATTTATGATGAAGTTGGCTGTATCGGTTGTTACAAAAAGGACAACCGGCTTCTTTTGCAGTACAGCAACCAGATTGCTCCCGGGTTTGAAGATCGCCCCGCGGCGGCGAGAACAATGTGTGTCATATACGACGATAAACAACTCAAGGAAAACGTATTGACAAAATACTGGACCAACGAATTCGGGTTTGTTCCGCAGTATATCGCCGTATTTTATCTTGCCCGAATACCGACGCCGGAATATGTTGAAAAAGCCAGAGATTTACTATTTTCAAATACGGTCGAGGCGGCCAAGTACGGTCACGGAACGGTCGAGGACGAAGATTATAAAGGAGTTCCATGTAAAAAAATCTCTTTCAAGTCCTCCAATGAACGTTTGTCCTTGACGAGAGAGACCAGCGTATGGATTTCAGAAGGGCAAGGTTATTCCATTCGGAAGTTTTTTCTAAAAGATGAAGGAGGGCCCTTTCCCTCGGTAGAACTTTTGGAGGTGGACGTCGTGCAGGACAAGGCCAGCGGTATCTGGTTTCCTTCTTCTTGGCATTTTGAACGGGAGAGAGACGGCAAACTGCGTACCCGGCAAAACGGAACGATCAAGAACGTGGTGTTGAACCAGCCGATTCCGGACGATATTTTCGACATGAAAAAAATCGACATCCTCCCGAAAGGCGTTCACGTTCTCTGGCAGGCGACGGAAGTTCCCCCGCCGCATGAGGGAAAGCTCATCTGGGACGGTAACGATATTGTTTCGGGCGAAACGCACGGCGCGCACCTGATCGACATCCCGCCGAAGGGTAGCCGCATTCGTAAACTGCTCCTGATCAACGGCGCGATTCTTTGCTTCATCTTCGCCGCCGTTTCGTATCGATCCTATCGACGTTCGGTGAATTTGCTGAAAGTGGCCTCTTAGGATTATCTTATTTTCCCACGTTCGAGCGTTTTTTAGAAAATCGGCATTTTATTTCCGTTTTTCTTTGACTTTCGTTGCGAATGTCTGTAGAATCCGGCCGGGAGTCGAATTTTCGCCCTCTTTTCAACCCGGTTGAAGGAACCGTGCCATGAAATTCTCGTCGATTTATTGGATCGCCGCCTGCCTCTTTTTCCTCGCCAACGGATTTGTCCTTTTCGGGGAATCGGTTATTAAGCCGTGTAAAACAGGTCGTGTGCCGAAAAATATTCCCTGTCCAACCCAGGAGCCATGCGATTGCGATAAAGAAGAAAAAAAATATATTATTGAATACGAGCCTGTGGAAAATTACGGGGCGGATGCCGGGCATCCCCATAAGGATGAAGAACCTATGATCTATGAGAGTGGTTTTCGGTGTGGAGGTTTCGATAAGACCGTAGCTGTCGGTCCATTCGGTTCTGACAGGGTTAACGACGGAGATTTCATGGTAAAAGAAGGGGCCGATGGCGAATGTTATCGTGAATACAATTGTACATGGTATCCTGATAAAAAGATCGAGGGCTATGTCTATAAAGAAGTACGCCAACCTGATGGCAGTATTTATAGAGAGGCAAATTGGGCTACACGTCAACAAAGCACATGTTTTGTTGACGGCGAGGTCACTACAGTCCCCTTCAACGGAATTACCTTGGTAAAAGCCTCGTGGTATGATTGTTTCGGAGACGATGCTGACTGGGGTGGAGAGTAGGGAATTCAGTAAGAGGGTTTTACCGTTTCAATATTCATGAATCGTCAAGAACGAAGGGAGTATCATGTTTCGTTTTCTTCCTTATGCCCCCATAACGGTTGTTTTTTTATGTTTCGCTTGTATTTCTGGCGGATTCGTTTATGCCGATGATCGTGAAAAACCGGGAGGAAAAACCGAGGGCAGTGTTACCAAAGAGGATCTCGAGGACATTTTTCAAAAATGGCTCACTCAGCGGGAACGGATTAAATCGGGACAGATGGAAATCATCAATGAAATTGAAAACTATCGTGAAGGAAGTCTTCACGGAAAGGTTCGCCGTGATATCAAAATTGCCTTCGATGAAAACCGACGGCGTGTCGACAGGCGTAACGAATATTTGAACAAATTCGTTTCAAACGATGTCGGTTGCATTGGCTGTTATCAGAAGAATAATCGCCTTGTGCTTGGGTACAGCAATCAATTCGCAAATCGAAAACCGAACGAAGATCCGACGGAATCGACAATGTGCGTGATTTACGATGACAAGCAGCTCAAAGAGAATCTTTTAACAAAATTCTGGACGGACGATTATGGATTTGTCCCGCAGTATATCGCTTGTTTTTATCTGTCGCGAATACCGACGGCGAAGTATGCTGAAAAATCCAAGGAACTTTTCTGGAACAATACGGTAGGCATGTTAGGGTATGCTGATGTTACGGTGAATAATGAAGAGTATAAAGGGATATTATGTAAAAAAATCACATTTGAATCGAAATGGGAGGAACAGGGAGCCATAGGATTGACAACTCTTTGGTTTTCGGAAGAGCAAGGATATTCCATGCGTAAGTTTTGTCAGGAGATAAAAGGAGGTTCCACTTCTCTTAAGGAATTATTGGAGGTGGACGTCGTGCAGGACAAGGCCAGTGGCATCTGGTTCCCTTCTTCGTGGCATTACGAGCAAGAAAGGGAAGGCAAACTGCGTACCCGGCAAAACGGAACGATCAAGAACGTGGTGTTGAACCAGCCGATTCCGGACGATATTTTCGACATGAAAAAAATCGACATCCTCCCGAAAGGCGTTCACGTTCTCTGGCAGGCGACGGAAGTTCCCCCGCCGCATGAGGGAAAGCTCATCTGGGACGGTAACGATATTGTTTCGGGCGAAACGCACGGCGCGCACCTGATCGACATCCCGCCGAAGGGTAGCCGCATTCGTAAACTGCTCCTGATCAACGGCGCGATTCTTTGCTTCATCTTCGCCGCCGTTTCGTATCGATCCTATCGACGGCAGCAAAGATTATCGCTTAACACTCCGGCGTGACCGACTCAACATGGAAACCGTTTCAAAAACGAAATCACGTTTCGCTTTATTCTCCTTCCTTTTGTTTTCCTTGTTATTTCTGGCCATGTCCGTAATGGCCGTCCGTTCGTTCTCGTCTTCGAACCGACATGATCCGCCCGAACGGCAACGGGCACTCTATATCGACCCCGATACCGTCGATTTTCATGAAGTCGAAGAGGGGGTTCATGAAAAAACGGTGGACCTTGTCAATGCTTCCGATCAAAAGATCGTTCTTCTTTTTGCCTGGAGCACTTGTTCGTGCAGTTTGGCAAAAATTCCGGCCGAGTCGATTTCGCCCAGGGAACGCCTACCGCTTCTTTGCACATTGACCACGATGGGCCGGAATGGCGCTGTCGGAGGAACCGTCGTCATCGCTTACCGCTTTGAATCCGATTCGGAGGATGTTCCGGTCATGTATACCGCGGCCAAACTTCGTGCCCGTGCCCCTTCTTCCGCACCGGAGGAATCAAAACAAGAAAATTGATCATCCGTACAATGCGTGTCCGATGCCGGGCGCTTCTCTTGTTAACGAGGCGGTTTTTTGGTAGATTGTGTCATACTGAAGTCGCTTTGACTCTTTCCCCTTTCTTTCCTCGTCTCCGTGAGCCATTATGGACTGGATTTCCGAACGTATTGTCGTCGTACCCATCGACCTGTCCGAGTTTTCTCTCAAAGCCCTGGACGTGGCCATGGGTATGGTTTCCGAGCCTTTGAAAATTCGTGTCCTGCACATCATGGCCACGATGGACCCCGCCGAGCCCGGCGTGGCCTGGAACGCGATTGTCGATGGTCCCCGAACGCTCCAGGCCAGGTCGGCCGTGAGCGCCTTTCTCCAGGAACGGGGCTATCCCAAGCTGGATATCACGGTCCGCACCGGCGATCCCGGCACGCAAATCGCCCTGTTTGCCGATGATATCGAGGCCGGTTTGATCGTCATCCCCTCCCATGGCCGGGGTATGCTCACCCGTATGCTCCTCGGCTCGACCACCGACCGCGTTGTCCACTTGGCCCATTGCCCGGTCCTGATTTTGAAAGAACGGAAAAAAGAAAAAACGCCGACGAATTAGTACAAAGGACAGGAAGAAAAGAAAACCGGCCCCAGCGTCATCGCGAGGGCGAAAGGCCCACCGACCTTCAACCCCGTGCTCACGCTATCATCTTCGCCATAACTCTTTTGCCACTCGTGGTTAAAATAGCTCACACTTTCACACCTTCATTCACGCCATGCCACGTATCCCCTTCCCCGTCTTCATCGTACTCTTGTCTTTCCTCCTCTTGCCCGGTTGCCGGAAGGCGACGACGAAACCGCCGATTCCCGTGCCCGAAGTCGTTGTCGAACCGGTCATCGTTCGCGATGTCACGCCCTACATTGCCAAGGTGGGAAAAGCCGAAGCCTATGAATTCGTCAAAATACCGGCCCGGGTCTCCGGTTTTCTCCGGGAAATTCGTTACACGCCCGGCGATTTCGTCATGCCAGGCGACCGGCTTTTCCTCATTGAGCCGGACCAGTATGCCGCGGAGGTTCAATCCGCCGAGGCCCAACTGCTTTCGGCCCAGGCTCGGCTCCATTTGAACGAAGCGAATCTGGCCCGAACCGAAAAGCTCGTTCCCTCCGGTGCCAAGAGTGAAGAGGATTTACAGACGGACACCGCCCAGCGAGACGAATCCAAGGCCGCGGTCATGCGTGCCGAAGCCGCATTGGCCACGGCGAAGTTGAACCTGAGTTACACCGATGTTCGAACACCGATCGGCGGTAAGGCGGATCGAAATTTCGTCGATATCGGCAACATGGTTTCGCCCATGAGTACGGCCACGAACGCGGAAACCGACAACGAGCACGGCATCCTGACCACCGTGGCAGGCATGGACCCGATTTACATTTACTTCGAGATCAGCGATTACCAGTTCAATAACCTGCGCGAGTACGCCAAGGAAAACAAGTCGGAGGCCGCGCAGGAACTGGTCGATAAGTTAAAAAAACTGAAAGAAGCCCGGTATACGACGACTCCATCCAATCCCACGGCACCCACGGCGGATGTACCACCCGCTACGGAACCCGCCGAAGCATCGACAACCGAAGCGACGCCGGAAACCGCCCCCGCGGCGAACGGCAACGAAAACGCCGATAGGTCGGCCCAAAAGTCGGCGATTCCCGTGGAAGTCGAGTTCGAAGTCAGCCTGATCAAAGGGGCCACGCCGGAGAATGGCGACTATCCCTACCGGGGCATCATCGATTTGACAAGCAACGTCATCGATCAGTCGACGGGCACGATCACCATGCGGGGCGTACTACCCAACGAGGATTACATGATTTTCCCTGGCCAGATTTGCCGAGTCCGTATCCCGCTTTGGACCGTCAAGAACGCCGTGCTTGTTCAGCAGGAAGCGATTTGTTCGGACCTGAACCAGAAATATGTGTACGTGGTCGGTGCCGATAACAAAGCCCAACGCAGGACCGTGGAACTCGGTGATTCGCAATCGGATGGAACTCGCGTGGTCATCAAGGGCCTCGCGGCCGGTGAACGCTACGTCGTCAAGGGCACGCAAAAAGTCCGCGACGGCGCCGAGGTCAAACCGATAGCCGCCACGAAATGACCGCACTCTTGATTTTTGATTTCCGACCCCCTGACTCCTTCCCTCCATGAAAATCGCTCATTTCTTCATTGACCGGCCCGTTTTCGCCTGCGTGATTTCGTTCATTATCCTGCTTGCGGGCTCGGTGGCGTATTTCATGCTCCCGGTGGCGCAGTTCCCGGAAATCGTTCCGCCGAACGTGATCATTTCCACAAGCTATCCCGGCGCGAGCGCCGAAACGGTCGTCAATACCGTCGCCATCCCGATTGAAGAACAGGTCAACGGCGTCGATCACATGCTTTACATGTCCACCTCTTGCTCCAGCGACGGGAGCATGAAGATCACCGTGACCTTCGAAGTGGGAACCGATCCCGACATGGCCACGGTGTTGGTGCAGAACCGGGTCAAAATCGCCGAGCCCGGTTTACCCGACGAGGTGACCCGGCAAGGAGTGACGGTGAAGAAGCAATCGCCGAACATGGTGGTCGTGCTCAGCTTTTTCAACCCGGAGGACATGAAAGCGAAAGAGGAAGGCCGGACGCTTTCGCCCGCTGAAATCGAGGAACGAAGTCTGTATCTGAGTAATTTCGTTTCGACAAAGATCAAAAACCAGCTCGCCCGGGTCAGCGGCGTGGGTGACGTGACGATCTTCAACTCGATGGACTTCAGCATGCGAATCTGGCTGAACCCCGACGTACTCACGGCCCGGTCTATTTCCGTGCGGGAAGTCGTCTCGGCCCTGCAGGAGCAGAACATTCAGGTCGCCGCGGGCCGGATCGGTCAGCCGCCCACGCCCAAGGGCACGAAAACAAACATCGTCCTGACCACCCAGGGCCGTTTGACCGACGAACGGGAATTCGGCGACATCATCCTCAGGCGGAACAAAGACGGTAACTTCCTCCGGCTGCGTGACATCGCGACCATCGAACTCGGCAGCGTCAATTACAGTTCTTCGTCCCGCTACCAGGGCGTGCCGACTTCGACCGTGGCCATCTACCAGACGCCGGGAGCAAACTCGTTGCAAGTCGCCGAAAATGTCGAAAAGGCGCTCGCCGAAATGCGGGACGTGCAAAAATTGTTCGGAAACGAAGTGACCTACGAAGTAGGTTACGATGCGACCCGTTACATCGAAGTGTCGCTCGATGAAGTCAAACACACGCTCGTCGAATGTATCCTCATCGTCGTCCTGATCGTGTTCTTTTTCCTGCAGGATTGGCGGGCCGCGCTGATTCCGACGCTGACCGTGCCCGTCTCGCTGATCGGTTGCTTCTTCATCATGTGGAACCTGGATTTCACGGTCAACTCCATGACGCTTTTCGGCCTGATCCTGGTCATCGGGATCGTGGTCGACGATGCGATTATCGTTGTCGAAAATACCCAGCGGCTCATCGACGAGGAAGACATGCCCCCGCGCGAGGCGGCCAAAAAAGCGATGGACGAGGTCACGGGGCCCATCATCGCGACGACGTTCGTGATGATGTCGATTTTCATACCGACCTCGATGGTGCCCGGTATCGTCGGTGAAGTGTACAGGCAATTCGCGCTGACCATCGCCGGGGCCGTGTGCATTTCGGCGTTGTGTGCGCTCACCTTCGCGCCCGCCCTGGCCGCGATCCTGCTTCGCAAAAGCGTGCCGGAAGAAAAGAAGAACGTCCTTTTCCGGGGTTTCAATTATTGTTTCACCGGCTATGCGCACGGCGACCAGCGCACCGTCCGGGGGAGCATCGCGAGCCGCTGGCTCGTGCTTTTGCTCTGGTTCGGCCTGCTGTTCGGCATCTCCACGGCCTTCAGGCACCTGCCCACGGGGTTTATTCCCAACGAGGACCAGGGTGTGTTGTTCGTGGAAGTCCGGATGCCCGACGGTTCGTCCCTGGAACGGACCGAAGCCGTGGTCGATAAGATGCAAAAAATGCTCGACGCGGATCGGGAAGGAATCGAAAGCGTGATTTTCGTCGTTGGATATTCCATGCTCGACGGCACGCTTTCGACCAACGCCGCCTTTGCGATCATGACCCTGAAGCCTTGGGAGGAACGGTATCCGACGACCTTCGAAACGGTCAAAAGCAAGTTCGGAATCAAACCCGGCAAGGACCGTCCCGACGGACTCAAGGAAACCATGCCGGCCTTGTTCGCGAAATGGAATGCCCGATTCGGCTCGATTCCGGAATCCTCGGTGATGACGTTCCCGCCGCCGCCGATCGTGGGACTCGGCACCTCGGGCGGTTTGGAATTCCAACTTCTCGACCGGGGCGACAACGGCACCGATGAAATTTTCAAGGCGGCCACGGAACTTTCGCAACGAGCCCGGGAAACGGGGATGTTCTCCGTGGTTCAAACGACCTTCTCGCCGTTCGCCCCCCGGTTCTACCTCGACATCGACCGGGATAAAGTACAAAAAATGGGCGTTTCGCTCACCGAAGTGTTCACGGCCCTGCAAGGAT
The DNA here is from genome assembly GCA_040393745.1 of Thermogutta terrifontis. GTDB lineage: Bacteria > Planctomycetota > Planctomycetia > Pirellulales > Thermoguttaceae > WRKP01. Next base: position 9,506 of record JBEBTM010000041.1, read on the forward strand.
ACTACGGATCGATTTACGTCAACGATTTTAACCGTTTCGATAACGTCTATCACGTCACGGTCCAGGCCCAGGCGGAATACCGTGATACGGCCCAGGATGTGTTGAACATGGAATTCAAGAATCCCGACGGCAAGATGGTTCCCATCGAGGCGATCGCCGAAATCAAGGAAGTCGTGGGTCCGCAAATGCTGCCCCGGTACCAGCTTTATCCCACGGCGTACATCCAGGCCCAGCTTGCCGACGGCGTGAGCACCGGCGAGGGCATGGCCATGCTCGATTCGCTCACGCAGGATTTACCCGGCGGTTTCGGGGGCGCGTGGACGGGCATGTCGTTCCAGGAGGCCAACGTGGGTTATGTGACTTATTTCGTGTTCGCACTTTGCGTGGTGTTCGCGTTTTTCGTACTGGCCGCGCAATACGAGAGCTGGACCACGCCGGTGATCATCCTCATGGCCGTCCCGCTGGGCATCGGCGGTGCGCTCTTGGCCGTGGCGATTCGCGGTATCGATATCAACGTCTACACGCAGATCGGGTTCATCCTGATGGTCGGTTTGTCGGCCAAGAACGCGATTTTGATTACGGAGTTCGCCATTGAAAAACGCCGGGACGGGGAGGCGATTGTCGATGCCGCCTTCGAGGCGGGTAGGTTGCGGCTGCGGCCCATCATGATGACCTCGTTCGCATTCATTCTCGGCATGGTTCCGCTCCTGGTCGCCTCGGGCGCGGGAGCGGTAAGCCGGCACGCCATCGGTACGCCCGTCAGCGGCGGCATGCTCACGGAAACGCTCATCGGGATTTATGTCACACCGGTCCTTTTCGTACTGTTGACCACGGCGGCGGAACGGGTTTCCAGGAGAGAAAAATAAGGGGAACCGACCTCGCGCCGGCGATTGCGACCGGCATAGACTCGCCCCGCAACCCAGGAGACTCGCGATGGCAACGATGTGGCCCCAGGATATTCCCAAGGAAATCGCCGAAGAACCCTTTCGATCCGCCGAGGTGCGTGTCTTCAGGAAACTCGAAGCCGAACTGCCCGACCCTTACGTCGTATTCTACGCCAAACCCTGGTTCGGGTACGATCCCAAAGGCAACGAAATTGACGGTGAATGTGATTTCCTCATCGCTCATCCGTCCAAGGGTTTTTTGGCTCTCGAAGTCAAGGGCGGCGGAATCATGTACGATCCCAGAACCGATTCCTGGAGTTCGACCAACCGACACGGCGATGCCTTCGACATCAAGGACCCGGTCCGGCAGGCGATGATTTCCAAGAAACAAATCCTGCATAAACTGAACGCGTACAATAATCACAACAAAAAAAGATACCTGGCCCGGCACGGCGTGATTTTCCCCGATTGCGTCGTCGGGCCGGAAGACCTCAGCGCCGGCGCTCCCCGGCGGATGGTTTGCGATTTCGACGAATTCGAAAGGGGCCTCGAAGCCTGGATCGCGGGCCGATTCGAAAACGCGTCCGAGAAAAGCCAGGGCGAAACCCAACTCGGACATCACGGTATCGAAATCCTGCACGATATTTTCGCCAAACCGATTCACCTGAACGTCCCGCTGCGAAAAACGCTCGCCGAGGACGAACAGTCGTTGGACCTGCTCACCCGGGAGCAATTCCAGATGCTCCGGTACATCGAAGCGATTCCTCGGGTCACGATCCCCGGCGGAGCGGGAACGGGCAAGACCGTCCTGGCTGTGCAGGAATTGGTGAACTGCTCCGAAAAAGGCATGCGCGTCCTGTATACATGCTACAACGACGGTCTTGTCGCGAAAATTCGCGATCGTTTGAAGGGACGGTGTCCCGCGGATGTCGACATCCTGAATTTTCACGAACTTTGCCGGAAACTCTGCATGGACGCAAAAATCGACGTGCCCCGGGAGCCCCGGAACAAATCGGAAAAGTTGCTTTATTACGAGGAAACGCTGCCGAAACTGCTGGAGCGAGCGGCGGAAAATATCGTGCGTTATTACGATGCGATCATCGTCGACGAAGGCCAGGATTTTCGTGCGAATTGGTGGATCCCGCTTCTGAAAACGTTGAATCCGTCGCAGGACGCCCGGCTGCGCGTGTTTTACGACGACAACCAGAAGCTCTACGACAGCGCGTCGCTCGAACCCGTCCGGTCGGAAACCTTTCCCGTGAGCTTGTCGCGTAATCTCCGGAACACGAAACGGATTTTCGAACTGATCACCCGGCATTACGAGGGTCCGCCGATGACGTCCACGGCCCCCGAGGGGTTGGATGTCAACTGGGTGGAAACCGGCTCGGAGAAGTCGATCGTCGATACCGTCCTGGACGATTTGCGGGTCATGCTTTTTGAGGAGAGCATCGCCCCGCAAGATGTCACGATCCTGGTTCATTCCGGCGAAGAAGCCAAAAAATTCCGCCGGGCCTGCGAGGATTCCGGCATCGCCACCCAGGCCTGCGACGACAACACGACCGATGCCGTAACCGTAGATTCGGTCCGCCGTTTCAAGGGCTTGGAGTCGCTGTGCCTGATCCTGGCGCTCACGGCCGAATCGGTGCAAGACCGCGAATGGCTCTATGTGGGTATTTCCCGCGCAAAAACTTTCCTGAGCATCGTCGGCACCCGCGACATTTTGGATAAGGTTTACAAACCCTCTTGACCCTATCGCCGCCATGAAACATTTACTCCTCCTCGTGCTGCCCCTGATGAGCGCGACCGTTTTCGCCGCCGAAACCGCGCCACCGGAGTCTCTCGAGGTGACCCGGACACTCCAGCCATATCTCGACGAGTTCAAAATCGCGGGCATCATCACCGTGATCGCCGACAAGGACGGCACTATTTTATACCGAAACATGCTGGGCCGGGCCGACGTCGAAGCCAACCGCCCCATGGCGGAAAACGATCTCTTCTGGGCTGCCTCAATGACCAAAATGTTCGCCGGTGCCTCGGTGATGATGCTCGTCGACGAAGGCAAACTTTCGCTGGACGATCCCGTTACAAAATATATCTCCCGCTTCGACGCCTGGCGCGTCGTTGCGGAAAGCGACGAAAAGCACACCTTGCTCGTTCCACCGGTCCGGCCCGTGACGATACGACACCTGCTCAGCCACACCGCAGGGCTCGCCGGCAGCGCGGACGTGCAGCAGGCGACCAAATCCGACAGCACCCCGTTGGTCGTGCGTTCGCTTCCTTCGGTGACGGGCCCGCTTCATTCGCAGCCCGGCGAGAAATACCAATACGGAAACCAGGGCATGAACATCGCGGCCCGGATCGTTGAAATCGTTTCAGGAATGCCATACGAGGATTTCCTGCAAGAGCGTTTCTTCGATCCCTTGAATATGAAGGATACGACTTTCTGGCCCAGCGAAAGGAAAGCGGCCCGTCTGGTGATTCCGTACGGCCCCGACCATGAAAAAACCTCGTTTAAACGGGGCGACATCGGGTTCTTTTTGACGAAGCCATATCACGACCGGACCCGACGATTTCCCGAAGCCGGCGGCGGGCTCTTCACCACGGCCGGCGATATGCTCCGCTACGGCCTGATGCTGGCCAACGAGGGCGAACTCGACGGGCGGCGGTATCTGTCTCGGGAATCGATCGCTGTGTTACGAAAAGAACAAACTGGCGAAACCAAGGTCAATTACAGTCTTGGTTACCATTTACGCAGCGGCATGTTCGGCCACGACGGCGCCCTCGGAACCGACTTGTCCGTCAATCCCGAAACGGGGCTCGTCGCCGTGTTCATGGTCCAATGTTCCGGCGGCGCCCAATGGGAAGCAAGGGATCGATTCCTGGAAACGGCCGTAGAAGTTTACCGCAACAAAAAAAATGCCGCGAAGGAATAAACGCCCGACATGCCGAAATTGAAACGTATTCTCGTTACCGGCGGCGCCGGTTTTTTGGGTTCCCATCTCTGCGAACGGCTCGTCGGAGACGGGCACGACGTGATTTGCGTCGACAATTTTTTCACGAGCCAGAAATCCAATGTCGCCCATTTGCTCGGTTACAAAAACTTCGAACTGGTCCGGCACGACATCACGATGCCGCTTTTTCTCGAAGTCGACGAGGTTTATAATCTCGCTTGTCCGGCCGCGCCGGGGCATTACCAGTTCAATCCGATCAAAACGATGAAAACGTCGCTGTCCGGCTCGATCAACATGCTCGGCCTGGCGAAGCGTTGCCGTGCGAAAATCCTGCAAGCGTCGACGAGCGAGATTTACGGCGACCCCGAAATCCACCCCCAACCGGAATCCTACCGGGGCAATGTCAATCCTATCGGCCCCCGTTCCTGTTACGACGAGGGCAAACGTGCCGCGGAAACCCTGTTCATGGACTATCACCGGATGCACCGCACGCCGATCAGGATCGTCCGGATTTTCAACACCTACGGGCCCCGGATGCATCCGTTCGACGGCCGAGTGGTTTCGAATTTCATCCGCCAAGCCCTTTCGGGCGAACCGATCACGATCTTCGGCGACGGACGTCAGACGCGATCTTTTTGTTACAGAGACGACCTGGTTGAAGCGATGATCCGGATGATGAACAACGAAGAGGATTTTGTCGGCCCGGTCAATCTCGGGAACCCGGAAGAATTTACGATACGAAAACTTGCCGAAACCGTCGTCCGGCTGGTCGGCAAACCCGTTGAATTCATCGAACGATCCTTGCCGGAAGACGACCCCAAGCAACGAAGACCCGATATCACGCTGGCCCGGGAAATGCTGCATTGGCAACCGGCCGTGCCCCTGGAAGAGGGCCTGGAAAGAACGATCCGCTGGTTCCGCACCGTCGATTTCGACGATTATCGCCCTCCGACACCGTCGTATTAATCTTAGCCCGGCGCCGCAAACGCCGAAGGAGACTCGAATGAACCCCGCTCGTTACTGTGCGTTTATACTGTTTGCCGTGTTTTTGGCCGCCGCCGCGATGGCCGAGGAACCGATGGTCAAACCCGCCGACGACTGGACGGCCCTGTTCGACCGAAGCGAAATCTGGCTCGGCGGTGACGGAATCTTCTCGATCCCCCTGACCGGCAAGGATGAGCTCGGCTCCGTAAAAACCGGCACGAAAACGCTGTTCGTCTTCAGCGACAGCATGGTCGGCACATCGAACCCCGAGACGCGAGAATTCAAAGACGCTCGCATGGTCAACCATTCCGCAGCGATTTTGAAGGGTGGCAAACCCGAGGCGGAAAATATTCGTTGCATTTATGGCAAGCACGGCGACATGAGTCGGTCGAACATCTTTGACGTGAATTGCTGGCTCCAGGACGGCGTCGTCCTTGATGACACGCTTTACCTCACCGGCATCCGGACGGGCAAGGACTGGAAGCCCGTGGGCATCGACCTGATCACGGTGCCGCTGAAGGGCGGCGAGCCCGAGTGGCCCCGGTTTAAGCGAACGGAAAACTTTCCGATCATGAGCAGGAGCGACAAGGGCCAGGCGTGTTTCGGCATTGGGATTCTCGACCGAACAAAGGAGGACGGTTATGTGTACATTTACGGTTACCGGGATTGGTTCGAAGGAAGCCGGAAGGGGCTCATCGCGGCGAGGGTCAAACCGGAGCAGCTCGGCAAAGCGGAACAATGGCGATTTTGGGACGGAAAAAACTGGACCGATGATATTACGAAAACCCTGGAAGACGCCGCCGTCCTGGCCGACCATGTTTCCGCCGAACTGAGCGTTACACCGCTGGACAAGAACCGGTTCATCCTCGTTTACACACGGGATGTCATGTCACCGATCATCGAATACCGGCTCGGCCCGACGCCCGTGGGGCCGTTTGACGAGCCGGTCCGGATTTACGAATGTACCGAACCGAATCAGAGGGGGCAAGTCATTAACCAGTACAACGCCCAAGCCCACCCGCATCTTTCCCGGCCGGGCCCGCTGCTCATTTGGTACAACGTGA
>JBEBTM010000042.1:0-15216 GCA_040393745.1 Thermogutta terrifontis
TTTCGGCGGATGTTCCTTCACCGGTTCCGTCGATGGTTTCCCAGTGGTCCCCGCTTCGTTCCTGCTCCGGCGGGAAAACGGCAAAGAGCGATTTCAGGATTTCCCCCGGCGTCATGGTTTTGTCGGCCTCGGGCTCGTCCTCTTTTTTCTTCGGAGTGGGCGAAAAGGAGAAGACCAGCGACAGGGGACCCGTGAACAATGTGACAAGAGCGATGCGGATCAATTTGCCTCGGTCCTGTCGTTCGGCGATTTCGGCTTTGAGGGAATCAAAAAAAGTTCCGACAAACGAATGACGCCGGAAGTATTGGTTTTCCCGCTGGAGAAAGATGAGCAGGAAAGCATACATGCCTGTGAAAACATACGCGATCAAAAGGAGTCCGAACAACAGGCTCTGCTGCAATACCGTGGCCACGACGACCTGCAAGAGTGAAATGAGCAGGATTTGCCAGCAGAACCGCGGTGCCTTTTCCCGAAAGAGCAGAACCATCTCCACGAAAACAAGCACCCGGGCAATGGCGTAAGCCAAATCCTCACCCCGGTTCCGAACCAGATCGCCCAGCGCGAAGAAGACGATCAGCAAAACGAGTACGTTGACAGTCCAATCGCCCAAGCGGATGATGCGGCGAAAGTCCGTGACGTAAAGACTGACCACCGCAGCCGTGAACATGGCTACGGGTAAAAGAAAATCGTTCTGCCCGAGCCCGAGCATGAATGCGGACAGGCAGGTGATCAGGCTGAGCGTGATGGCAATGCTATATTGTAAACGCACGGGGAGGTGGCGAGTGACGAACGACGAGCGGGTTACCGATCATTCGGTCTTCGTCGCTAGTCATGGGCTAGGCGGAGTTGGTTCGTGGCGACGAAAATGTTGTTATGCTGGAGGCGGATGGTGAAACCGAATTCAGTGCCGGTTTCTTCCAGATCGTCTTTCAAATGGGCGATGTTGACCGTTTTGGGGATCGTGAGCTGGGCAACGAGCATGAATTCTTCGCCCTTGCGGTCACCGTAAAGGTCGGTGATATTGATGTCGTGTCCGGCCAGAAATCGGCTGAATTGCATGACGATCCCTTCGCGGTCCTTGCCGAAGGCCGTGATGACATAGGTGGATTCGGTGTCCACGGTATCGGAGGCGGCGGACAAATTATCGTCGCGTCGCCGGGCAATGACATGGTAATCGGGCCCCCAGGCTTCAAAGCGGCGAAGTTCTTCGACGAGTTTTTCCGGCACGTAATCCCGGGGTAAATCGATCAGCGTGATGAACGTAAAATATCCGCCCAGGACGGTTTGGCTACAGGAATTGATATTGCCGCCCAAAGCCGCGACGGCGGAACTGACCCCGGCAACGATGCCGGGGTGGTCGCTGGACATGACGCTTAAAACATAGCCGAATTTATCCATGGGAATTTTTCTTCCTGGAAAGGATGATGTCTTCATCGATGGGTTCGCGCAGCGTTCGCTGGGCAAAAGAACGGATCAGATGCAATTCTTTTTCCAGCGCGGTCGGGGAATAAATCGTTCGGTTGTCGGCCACGTTTTCCACGATGGAAAGAACATAGTCCAAATAGCGTAGCGGTGAGACCAGATCGATGAGATTAACCCAACTAGCCGCGCTCATGCCCGTATTCGAGCAGTGTGTGTTTTGAAGCCGTTCGTCGCATTCGCCTTTACAGGCAACGTAAATATCGTGGATTGAATCGATGTCCTCGGGTGCTTCCTTGGGACGGCATAGTTTCACGATCACTCCCGGATGATTGTCCGCGAAGAGCGAATCCAAAAGATCCTTTCCGCAGGAGTCGCAAAGGAGCGGCAAATAATCGTCTGAAATCGGGACGATGGGCCGGTGAATCTGGGCATACCTTGGAAAGTACCGCAGTGCGATCCGGGTGAATTCGCGGGCCGTGAGCCGACTTTCCAGGAATTTCGGATCAATCAGGCGGTATTCGCGCACCGCCCCTTGATCCTTGAATTTCTGGAGCAACTCATGCAAGGCGGGTGTGGCGGGCGTGGAATAAAACCCGAGAAACCCGTCGGCTCGGTGCCGCTGAATTCGTTCAGGCAAGTTACTCTCCTCGGCATCCTTGACGCCGGTGCGGGTCGACGCCTTGTGCCGACAACTGACCAACCACCGAAACGGCAGGTCCGTGAACACGCCACCGGCGGTTTCCAAGGCGATGAAATCATGGGCGTGATCTGTTTCCCGACTGAGAATCGGTTCGATCTGAAAACCGAGTTGCCGCAAAAAATCCTGGGCGAAAATCATCCAACGATCATCGTCGGCCGGGATTTCCGTGAAATCGAATAACGTCATGGTTGCCTCCCAAGTGGTAAGTGAAACGGTTTGTTCTCATTCACGGTCCGTGGCCGTGGTAACAATTTCTCCTCTATTATAGGGAAAACCTTCCATGGCGGGGAGGTTTCGGCGAAAGTTTTTGTTTTGAGCGAAGTAAGCCCCTCGGCAATGCGGCTGAAACGCAAACGCAAGGGGCCATGGCAGGGGCGTCCAATACCGGGTTAAATGATCTGTCTCGCAATGGAGTCGAAACCGATGCAAAAGGTATGGGCAAGAACCCTACTCGGCGTCACTTGATTCCAGGGTCGCAATATCTTCCTGTGGTTGCGTTTCGGGTTCATCGTCCGCGGCGTTGGCATCCTTTGGAATCCGTTTCACGGCAACAAGCGCGTCACCTTCATCCAGGTTCATGAGCCGGACACCCTGGGTATTTCGACTCATGACCCGAACATCGGCCACGGCGATACGTTGGATTTGCCCTTTGGCCGTGATGATCATGACTTCATCGTCGTCATAAACGCGGGTGATGCTGACTACCGGACCGTTGCGGTCCGTCGTCTTGATGTCTTTCAAGCCCATTCCGCCACGTTTCTTCGTGCGGTAGCACATGCTGCTGGCGGCGTCTTCGGGATTATCGGAATCGGCAGGATCGTCGTCCGTCTGGTTTTCTTCGACCGGTGAATCGTCCGCCGTCACTTGTTCGTCGTCCAATGGAGCCTGCTCCGCCTCGGGAGCGCCATTGGGCCCAATCGGGGTTCGTTTGCCGTAACCATTGGCGCAGGCAGTCAATAGCGTCATGTCCGGCGAAGCGACGACGAGCCCCACGGCTGAGTCGCCTTTACGCAGTTTCACGCCCTTGACTCCGCTGGCGGTGCGACCCATGGACCGAACATCCGTGTGCCGGAACCGAATCGCGTTTCCGAAAGCCGTGGACATGATGAGTTCGTCACCCGGCCCGACCACGGTGACGTCGATCAATTCGTCACCGTCCCGAAGCTTAATGGCAATCAAACCGCCCTTGAGCGGTCGGCCATAGGACGACAGGGTCGTCTTCTTTATGAGCCCCTTCTTCGTGGCGAACATGAGATAATGGTCCGGTTCGTCGAAATTTTTCACGGCCAGACATTCGGAAATTTGTTCGCCTTCGGAAAGATTGAGCAAATTGACAATCGCTCGGCCTTTCGAGGTCGGCGGCAATTCCGGCAGCGCATAAACTTTTTGCCAGTAAACCTTTCCGAAATTCGTGAAAAACAGCAGGTAATTATGCGTCGACGTAACGAAAAGATGCTGGATAGGATCTTCGCCTGCGGTTTTGGCTCCGATCCGGCCTTTACCGCCGCGTTTCTGGGCTCGATAGGTCGAGGCCGGCGTCCGTTTGATGTAGCCGCCTTGGGTGATCGAGACAACCATGGTTTCTTCTTCGATCAAGTCCTCGATGTCGATATTGATCGCCTCTTCGCCGGAAATCTCGGTACGCCGTTTGTCGCCGTGCCGAGCTTTGACCTGCTTGAGATCTTCGCGGATGATGTCGTTGATCAGATTATCATCGGCCAGAATACGAAGGTATTCCCCGATTTCCGTGAGCAAATTGCGATACTCTTCGCCGAGTTTCTCCTGTTCGAGATTGACCAAATGCCCCAGTGTCATGCGAAGAATCGCTTCGGCTTGGACCGGTGTGAGCGTGTACGCCTCTTTGGTTCCGCGTTCGAGTTGGAAACCCGCGAAACCTTCGTCACCCAAGGCCCGGTGGAGCATGGACGACGGGCATTCAATGAGCATAAGTCGTTGCTTTGCTTCAGCCTGCGTGGACGAGGTTCGGATGGTTCGAATGACTTCGTCGATGTTCGCGTGAGCGATGATCAGGCCCTCGACCGTGTGCTTGCGTCTTCGTGCCCGAGCCAACAGGAATTGGGTCCGGCGGCGCAAAACCGTTCTGCGGTGTCGGATAAATTCTTCGACGAGCTCCTTGAATGTCAAAACACGAGGTTTACCGTCAACCAGGGCAAGCAGGATGATCGAGAACGTATCTTGAAGCGGGGTAAACTGATAAAGCTGATTGAGAACGACATCCGGGTCGGCGTCGCGTTTGAGTTCGAGAATGAGCCGGACCGGTTCCTTCAGGTCGGATTCGTTGCGGATATGGGAAATTCCCACGATACGACCATCGTTGACGACTTCAGCGATCTTTTCCTCGATGCGGTCCCGGGTCTGCTGGAAGGGAATCTCGGAAACAACAATGCGGTTTTTTTTACCGTGCTCCTCGACCCTGGCGCGAGCGCGAACGACAATATTGCCCCGGCCGTTGAGGTAACCTTTGTGAATGCCGCTACGCCCCCAAATGATGCCGCCTGTAGGGAAGTCGGGGCCCGGGCAGATTTTCATGAGTTCCAGCGGCGAAATGTCCGGGTTGTCCAAAACGGCCGAAATGGAATCGCAAACTTCACCGACATTATGCGGTGGAATGCTCGTAGCCATGCCGACAGCGATGCCATTGGAACCATTGACGAGCAAATTCGGGAATTTCGATGGCAAAACCGAGGGTTCCGTCGAGCGTTCGTCGTAATTCGGGACGAAGTCGACCGTGTCAAGCTGCATGTCTTCAAGCATCATGGCCGCGACCGAAGACATTCGGGCTTCAGTGTACCGCATGGCCGCCGGAGGCAACCCGGCAATGGAGCCGAAATTACCTTGTTTGTCGACCAAAACGTTTCGCATGTTCCATTCCTGGGCCATTCGAACCAGTGTGGGATAGATCACGGCCTCACCGTGGGGGTGATAATTACCCATGGTCTCGCCGCAAATTTTCGAGCATTTCATTCGGCCCGCCCCCGGCGAGAGATTCAAGTCGTTCATGGCGACGAGGATACGTCGCTGGGAGGGTTTGAGCCCATCGCGGACATCGGGAATGGCTCGGCTGACGATAACGCTCATGGCGTATGTCAGGTAGCTATTCTTCATCTCGTCTTCAATCGAGAGCTGGAGCAACCGGGTACCGGTTTTTTGTTCGCCTTGGGGGATGCCTTCCGGATTTTCGGAGGGATTCTGGTTCGGATCGTCGGGGGGAAGCGTGGGGTCGGACATGGAACTGATTCCTGATTTTCGGAAAACATTCGGAGACAAGGACTTAACGGCCTGCTCTCTCCTGCGTAAAATGTCCCCTCATTATATCAAACCACCCCGTTTTTACAAGGGCGGCACGACCTGCCCGACTGCAATCACAGATTGCAACTCACTTTGCGATCCGGGCTCGACGGCATGGCCCCGGTTCGTTTTTTGAGGGTCTCACAAGCCGTAGCGTCCAGCCTGCGAGACGGTTTGCATAAAGCAGGATGACGATTTCACCAAGAGGATAAACCGCATAAAGAACGGCCCAATGCCGACAACCCGCGTAAAAAAGCCGACCAGGAACAACCCGAAAACGCTCTACCAGAGGTAAAAATTCACACCGGTATGGTGTTTGCGAAAAAAAGGAACGAGCGCGGACTGGCAAGAAAAAGAAAAAACCCGGGGCGAGGAGCGTCTGCGGACCGGAGCAAAATAGGTCACAAAGCACTCCACCGTCACCGGGCTAGTCGTCTCCCGGGCCCGCTACCAGACGGGGCGGCGAAAGTGAAAACCAAAACCGCTAACCCTACAAAGCGGCCCCAACCAGGCTTCCGTTGATCTTTCTCCCGTTTCCGTGGACGACAAGTTCGAATTTGAGTTTGAGGAAACGAACAATGTTTTACATCTCAAACTTCTTGTGTGAGTATTTTGCGCTTACTTCGGGGCTTTGTCAAGTGGATCACGGAAAAAAACAAATTATTTTCCCGAGGAGTTCCCAAACGGTCAAAGCACAAGCGGATGGGGCGATTGTCGGTCCCGTATGAAACGCCTATAATCGACTTTAATTCGCTTCCATCCCTCATTTCCGCCATTCAAGACTATGGATTTCGATAGTACCGACGCCACGAGAAACGCTAATCCGCTCAAATTCGCCCAGGAAGTCACGTTCAGCGGACCGCTCGCGCTGGAAAACGGCGGCGTTTTGCCCGAAGTTCGTGTCGTTTATGAGACTTACGGCACACTCAACGCCAAAAAGGACAATGCCGTTTTGCTTTGCCATGCCTTGTCCGGTGATTCCCACGTTGCATCGCATGACCCCGAAGACGATCCCGGCTGGTGGGAAATCCTGGTCGGACCCGGTAAAGTCGTTGATACAGACAAGTATTTCGTGATTTGTCCCAACTGTCTGGGCGGTTGCCGGGGTTCCACGGGTCCCGATGACATCAATCCCCAGACGGGTCGGCGTTACGGAACCGATTTCCCCGAAATTACGATCGGCGACATCGTCGAAGTGCAAAATCTGCTTTTGGGTCACCTCGGTATCAATCGTCTTCTCTCGGTCATCGGCGGTTCGCTTGGCGGCATCATGGCCCTGGAATGGGCCACGCGCTTTCCGGATCGTGTCATGTCGGCCATCCCCTTGGCCACGGCGGCTCATTTGACGAGCCAGGCGCTGGCCTTCGACATCGTGGCCCGCAACGCCATTCAAAGCGACCGGAACTTCCACGGCGGCCAGTATCATGATCTGGGCGTGGTCCCGGCCGACGGGCTGTCCATTGCCCGGATGCTCGGACATATCACCTACCTTTCCCGGGAGTCGATGATGAAGAAATTCGACGCGACCCGAAACCAGGGCCGGGATGTGAAGACGAAATTCGAAACGAAATTTTCCGTGGGTTCCTACCTTGCTTACCAAGGCGAAAAATTCGTTGAACGTTTCGATGCGAACAGTTATGTAACCCTGTCGACGGCGCTGGATAATTACGACCTGGGTAGCACGCCGGAAGAACTCAAGGCGTCATTGCGAAAATCCATGTGCCGGTGGCTCATCCTGAGTTTTTCGACCGACTGGCTCTTCCCGCCGTTTTTGTCCCGGGAAATCGTCGACACGCTGCTCGCCTTGGGAAAACGGGTCAATTACTGCGATATCACCAGCGAATGCGGGCACGACGCGTTCCTGCTGCCGGATGATTTGCATCTTTACGGGGAGATGATCCGGTCCTTTTTGGCCAACGTGGTCCATGAACAGGCGTCCGGCGGCACTCCGCCGTTCAACCGGCCCGACCGGCTCGATTATGAACAGATTCTCGACCTGATTCCGCGCGGCGCGAAGGTGCTCGATCTGGGTTGCGGCAAAGGCGGATTACTCGCCCGACTACGGCAGCGGGAGCATAATCAGGTGCTCGGCATCGAACGCAAGGAAACGTACATCACCGAGTGCATCGACCGTGGCGTCGACGTCGTCCAGGCCGATATCAACGAAGGACTCAAAGCGTTTGCCGACGACCAGTTCGAATTCGTGGTCCTTTCGAAAACACTGCAAACCGTGCTGGACGTGGAGTTCGTGCTGGACGAAATGCTCCGTGTGGGGACCCGGTGTATTGTCAGTTTCCCGAACCTGGGTTTTCACGAACACCGCCGCCGGCTCGCCGACGAAGGCCGAGCGCCTCGCGTCGAGCACGGCAAGGGCCAGGACGAATGGTACAACACATCCGACGTCCGGTTCCTGACCCTGGCCGACTTCGAAGATTTTTGCGTACGAAAAGGATTCCGGATTCATGACTGTGTTTCGTTGGACACCCGGCTGGAACGCTCCGTGGAAGAAAAACCGAACGAAAACGCCGACGTGGTGATCGTCGTGTTGAGTAAGTGATCCCGTAAGCAAGCCCGGGAAAGATCCGTCTTTCAAGCGGCGGGGCTAAAACGCAAGCGGAGGCAGTGCGGGCTTGAGAGTATTACCGTTCTTCGAACCTTACATCCGGGTCGATGCGGCGGTACCAGGTTTTCCAGAGATCGATAATCTCCTGCCGATTTCGCCGGGATTCCAAGTCGGTTCCGGTCGGCAGTTTCGGCGTGACGGGTTTGCGGGCTAAACGGTGCAGGGCCTCCAAGGCGGCCTGTGCGACTTCGGGATCGGGATCGGTTAAGGCGTAAATCAACGTCGGCACATTGCCCACCTCGCCGCTTTTGCCCAGCAGGATGATCGAAGCCAGTCGGCGTTCCGCCTTGGGATGGCCAACGAGTTTCTTGATCTCGGATTTATTCCTTTTCAGGAAATTTTCCACTTCGTCCGCCGGAAGTTCCGCCAGCACGGCCAAGGCTTCGTCGTCCGTATCGTCGAGCTGAGCCAAGCGTTCCATGAGTTGTTCCGGACTTGTCATCTCAGCCAGGGAAACCACGCGACCGTCTTCGATTTTCACGTCGTCCGTCAACTTCGGCAAACCTCGTCCGCCTTGCAGACTGGCTCCTCCGAAACGGTTCGGACCGGCGATTTTATCGAAGGTCCGCCGGGTGGAACGGAGTAAAAATAACACGGCATAGGCCGTGTCGACCGGTTTGCCGAGATTGCCGTTCCAGCTCCCGTCCTTTCCCTGTTTTTCCAGGAGAAAGGCGGCTGTATCGTTGTACCAATCAGGGGACGGATTGATTTTCATTTCCGTCAACTCCCGAAACGCGCCGTAACGTTCCAAAGCGTACAGGTAATAGAAAAAATACTGCGTACTTGTCGTGATCGGATAAAAATGCTTGGCCAACCAGCGATTACCCCTGTTTTGCACGCCATCGAAGGTGGATTTCGGGATCGTGAACCGAAAATTGTCCACGGAGCGAAAACCGCCGTCTTCCCGTGGAACTTCCCGAAAGGCTTCGTGGACGGTTTCTTCCTCGCCGGGCCGTGGACCGTTGTTGTAACCGAACAAATCCCGGCAAACGTAAACGCTGGCCATTCCGGCCGTGCTCATGGAAAGCCGCACACCACTCCAGGAAACGCTTTCGAAATTTCCTTTGACCGTCGTTTGATAAGCATACCCGCCCTCGGGATCCTGCACGGACACCAGCCAGCGTCCGACCCGGTTGATCCGCTCACCGGGAATGTCGAAGCCAAGTTGATGCAGTGTCCAAAGGGCCATCACGCCGTATTGCGTCATGGACATGTCGCCACTGGGGTATTTATCCGCCGAACCGGAGGTCAGATAGGTCCAAGAACCGTCGGTCCGCTGGTTTTGCAGGAGAAAGCGAGCGTAGGCGTCCAGCTCGGGCCGATATCGATCCGGAGCCAAATCACCCAGAAACAGGACGACCAACCCGGCCGTATAGATGTGGTCGGAAATCTGGACGCCCTTGTCCGTACTGATCGACGCCCGGATACCCTTGACCGTATCCTGAATCATCGGGTGATCCTCCGTTGCTCCGGCTTTGAGCAGGGCCATCGCAATCAGGGCTTTGCCACCGAGTCGGGATTCCCGGGGACCCTCCCGTTCGAGGAAAGTTACGGCCCGTTGCACCGCCGCGAGCACTTCAGGGCTCTTTGGCGTTAAACCGGCCGCGCAAGCCGAACCTTGAGCAAACCCCATCGTCAAAACCAACAGGGCGACAACGCGAATCATATTGGAGAGAACCGGAAAAATCAAACGAGCCCCCCGTCAACTTACGTTTTAGCCGCGCAATGCATGCGCCCCGATTATACCGGTTTTCATCCCCCATCGCACTGAGAAAAGGCGAAATTCCGAAAAAACGTGGGTAAAAGACTGGGCAATTCGGAGGCTTTCCACTAAAATACCGTCAGCCGTATTCCCCAACTCCCCCGATGCCGGCTTGGCTCGGCGGTTATGATCACGCAAGGAGATGAAAAACACCATGAAAAAGAGCTTTCTTTTATCGTTCAGCGGCGCTGTGTGCGCAAGTTTGTTGGCCCTTTCCCTGACCGGTTGTCCCGAATCGGGCGGTTCGGCTCCGCCGCCGGTGACGCCGCAACCTGGGGGCGATACCAATTCGACCGATGACGGGGAAGTCCTGCCCATGCACCCGGAAGGCGGCTCGCCTGTGCCCACGGCTACCGAAACACCTACCGCTTCCGAAGGCGCCCGACTGGCCCCCGCCGAAACGATCGGAAAAATCGCCGCCGAAACCGTCATGTTCCCACCCGCCGAGGATCTCTGCGGCCAGATCGATGAATATGTCACCAAGATGGGCAAGGAACTCGACGACCTCGACGGAACCACGAAATACAAAGACGATGCCGATTTCATCGTCCGGGACTGCAACGCCTTGGCCTTGGTCGCCCTGTCCGTGGGCATGTCGGAAGACGATTCGCCCTACAAAAAAGCGGCCCCGGCGATCATCAAAGCCGCTTTGGCCTTGGCTGATGCCGCCGATTATGCTTCCGCCAAAAAGGCCTACGCCGAACTCCAGGAATCCCTGAAAAGCACGGCCGGCGGTGAACTCGGCTGGACCAAAATCGGCAAACTCGGCCCGCTCATGAAGGCGGTCCCGAATCTCAGCTCATCCCTGACTCGGTTGACCAACACGGAAAAGAAGCTTAAAACGCAGGTGGAAAAGCAGCCGAAACGTTTGTTCGGTTCGCTCGCCACGATGGCCGCCCTCATGCAAGGGAGCATTGCCAATGCGGAAGACACGGAAAAGCCGGACATGAAAGCCGAATGGAAGAAAGAATGCGAATCCTTCCGCGATGCCGCACTGAAAGCCAACGTGGCCGCCCACGGTTTCGCCGAAGGAACCGTCGATTACAAAACTTATTGGGAAACCTTCAAGGCCATGACCGATTCCTGCGACAAATGCCATCAGACGTTCTATCCCAGTGCCGTTGGAAAGAGTGAATAACGCCGATTCCTTACGTTTCAAGCGTCAAATCGATTTTGCCCCTCTCGGTCAGGAGGGGCAGCATCGTCTTGAAGCAGGCCGGGTTCTCCTTGTCGGTTGCGGCGCCCTGGGCGGGACCGTGGCCGATCTTTTGGTCCGCGCAGGCGTGGGAGCCGGCGGGGGCGTGGTTGCG
Source organism: Thermogutta terrifontis (assembly GCA_040393745.1). Lineage (GTDB taxonomy): Bacteria > Planctomycetota > Planctomycetia > Pirellulales > Thermoguttaceae > WRKP01. The sequence goes on from JBEBTM010000042.1 coordinate 11,127, forward strand.
ATTTTCGACTTTGATGTCGTTCACCGGGACAACCTGCACCGGCAAACGCTATTCACCGAATCGGATGCGGATCATTCGTTGCAAAAAGTCGACGCCGCAAAGCAGCGATTGCTCGCGGCAAACGGCGGAGCGAACGTTCAAGCTTTTTCGTTGCGATTTGATGAAAGCGACAGTCATCGGGCCGAACAGTTCGACCTGATCATCGACGCCACGGATAATTTCAGAACCCGGTTCGTTTTGAACGCCGCTGCGGTTCGGTATCGCAAACCCCTGATTTCTGGCGGAATCGCGGGGGCCGCGGGGCAAACCATGACGGTTTTTCCCGGCCGGACCGCATGTCTTGCATGCCTGCTGGATTCGAGCCTGCCTGAACCGGCGGCGCCGCCGGTATTGGGACCACTACCGCAAATCTGCGCATCGATGCAAGCCCTGGAAGCGATCAAGATCTTGTCCGGAAATGCCGAAGCCGTGTCGCCTTCGCTCCGCTGGTTCGATCTCTGGAATGGCCGCTACAAAGAATTCCCGCTGACCCGCAATCCCCGGTGCACCATCTGCGCGGAGTGACTTACCTGCTACGAAAATTCAGACATGAGTCGTGAACTGCCTCCCTGGCTCATGATGCTTTGAACCATGAAATACACTGTTTTATTTTTCGCACTCTTATTCGTTTCGTCACTGATCGCAGCCGATTGGACCCTGTTTCATGGACCCGGGGCCGATAACCGCTCGCCCGACACGGGGCTCCTCGAATCCTGGCCGGAATCGGGACCGCCGCTGCTCTGGCAGATCGATACTCTCGGTGAAAAAACGTCCGGTTACTCGTCCGTGGTCATCCGGGGTGATCGACTCTTCACCGCCGGGAGCCGGGATGGACGCTCGGCTGTCTTTTGCTGCGATCTCGACGGGAGAATTCTTTGGCAGTACGACAACGGGCCCGTCTGGACGAAAAACTATCTCGGAACCCGAAGTACGCCCACCCTCGACGGCGACCGGGTTTATGACTTTTCCTCAATGGGCAGGCTCGTTTGCCTGGATGCAGGGACCGGCGAAAAAATCTGGGACCGCGATATTTTGCACGATTATGAAGGCGAGAACATCATCTGGGGGCTCTCCGAATCGGTTCGCATCGACGGCGACAAATTGATCTGCTCCCCCGGCGGTAAAAAGGCAAGCGTGGTCGCCCTGGACAAACGCACCGGCAAGGAAATCTGGATCTCCCCGCCCACGGGTGAAAAAACCGCCTACGCTTCGTCCATGTTCTTCGAACAGGACGGTATCCGGTTTCTCGCCATGATGTACGCCAAGGGGCTCCTGCTGATCGACCTGAACACCGGCGAACGGCTCGCGACGTTCCCGCACACGCAACGTTACGATATCAATTGCACGAAACCGATTTATCATGACGGGCATCTTTTCCTGACCAACCCGGCCACGGCGCCGGTCGGCGTAGGAGCCGTACTCTTAAAGGTTTCCGTCCACCAGGGCAAGGTTTCTCTTGACGAGGTATGGCGCAACAAAAATTTTGACAACCTGCATGACGGCGTGATCCTGCTGGACGGCTATCTTTACGGTTCGTCACACGAACACCGGGGCGGTTTGTTCATGTGCGTCGACTGGAAAACGGGCGAAACGGTATACGAAAATCGCGATGCTGGCCGGGGAGCGTTCACCTTTGCCGAGGGATTGATCTACTTTTTCGGCGAGAACGGTGAATTTCGATTGATCCGGCCGAATCCGAAGGAATACGATGTGGTTTCCCGTTGGACGGCCCCCGAAGGCGGCGAAGGCCCGCTCTGGGCCCACCCGGTCATTCACGGCAAGCGGCTCTATTTACGTCACGGGAAATTTCTCTACTGCTACGACATTTCTCGAAAGTAACGCTCTCGTTTTGCCGAACGACGCCGATGGACGCGCAGAAAAAAACCGATTCCGCAACAAAAATCACGGAATCGGTTCTCAATATGAAATCGACCGGTTAATTATTCGGTCGTGGTTCCCTCGGCGGGGGCGGCGTCGGCGGCAGGCGTGGTCGTGGTGCCGTCGGTGACTTCGGGCGTGACCGAAGGCGCCGGCTTCGCAGCTTCACTGGGGCAGCCGAGGGAGAACATGCAGAGGCACACGGCCATCGTGCTCAGGGCGATGAACTTTTTCATAGTGTCTTTCCTTTTTCGTTACGAGTAGTCGAATGATCATACGTCCGGGCGACAAGCCTTTTCGTATCCAAGTTTCCTAATCATAGGGTGGTCCGGAGAAAATCTCAATGGGTCCAGCGAAAAAAGTTTCGATTTTTTGTTTTTTTGCCGCGACGAACGCCGATCCGGGGTTGACGGCCAAACAGGAGGACTTTGCGTGTTATTCGGATTGTGCGGGATGAACACGGGCAACCCGGAAAAGGACATTTTCATAGACCGTTTCGAGATTCTTCAAATGAGAAAGCTCGGGGTCCCTGCGGTAGAGAATGTACTCGAAGCCGTATTTTTGCCGCAACGTTTCGATTTCCTCCGGAGTTTTCCACCATAGATGGATTGTGAACGAACGGTCTTCTCTCCAATCATTATTTTCGTCGCGGTAATAGAACAGGTCGTACATACGCTGTTGCCAATCGACAATTCCCACGGCGTCCTGCGGGACGTCTTTCCAGATGCCGATGTCGCTTCGGCGGGCATGCCATTTGAACGTCGTGCCTTCCCGGGGCACCCAGAATTTCGCGGTCTTCGGCGTGTTCGCGGAATCGGCAATCCATCGGCAGGCGTCCTGCCAATAATACGCGGTGAATGCCCTGCCGGGTTCGGCGCGGGAATACGCCTTTGCCGTGCGCTGGTCGGCAATGTCTTTGAAAAGTCCGAAGGGAGCATAAAGCAGGATGCTTCCGAAAACGAGCAGCGGAGCCCAAAAGGAAAAGAGAACGGAGAGTTGGTTCCCGCGCCGCCGTCGGATTCCGAGCAAAACCAGCCAAGCGAACAAGAGGGTCATCGCCCAGGGAATTCCCTGCTCCGGCTGAATTCGAGCCGAATACAAACGCTGATGAAAAAAAGCGAAATCGACAACGAGATAGACGGCAAACGGAATTCCCAGGAGCCCGATCCATTGTGCGGCACGGGGTAATTCCGGCAAACGTCGCGGATTCGGGATCAAGAGCAACATCTACCAAACGGCTCCCAGGGCCACCCCCATCGGGACGGCCACATCGGCGAGCCGGAACCAATAAAACCGCAGAATTTCCGCCGCCAAGGTTCGGTTCTCCTTGAGTCCGTACGCGGCGAGAAAGCCGATGAATGCGAGGAGAAGCGTGCCCCATACGAAAGTGTCAAAACGGCGGTGACGCCTGCTGCCATCGTTTCCGAAGCGGCAAATCAGGGCCCAAATGGTCGTCAAGAGCAGGAAACGGAGCATGTAGGTCCACGGCAGCATATACGGCACCAGGTGATGACTGAGCCGGTCGAAAACATAAATCTGGTGAGCTTTTCGTATGATTTCCACCGGCGTGCCGTGATCGAGCAGCAGCGCCGGCAGTAAGCCGGGCAAGGAGAGTAAACCGCCGACGAGGAGTCCCCAGGGGATTTTCGAACCCGAACCCTTGCCGCGGAACACATGCTTTCGGGAATCGGTCAAGAGCCAAACGAAGGCCGCGACAAGTACGGACCAGCCGCCCACAAGGACGTGAAACGCCGAAGCCAGACCCAACAGGATCCAGGTGCGGTGCCAGTGTCCCCGGACCATGGCCGCAAGTCCGAAAAAGACCAGCGGAAACGCAAAGGATTTCCCCTCGACGCCGCCGAGAATCCATTCACCGGCCATGTGAAACGCGTCGACATAATATGCCAGAGCCAAGGCCGTCGGGACAGACATCCATCGTAACGGAATGAGTGCGAAACTGAGCCCGCGCCAGCTCCATGCCAAAAGAGTCCAGGTGACCAGCCGGCCTACAACGGCCATTCCATAGGGTGAAAGGAAGAACGAAAGCCAACCGAACGTGACGTAGAAGGTCCAGTGAGTGTCGTTGCTTTCCAAGAAGGGGTCGCCGACAATCCAGTCGGGATTCCAGAAATGGATCGCCTTGGCAATGTAGTGGGCCTCGTTGGAATCGGGA
>JBEBTM010000043.1:0-15178 GCA_040393745.1 Thermogutta terrifontis
TGGGTGCGTTGGGCTGATCTGAAACGCGGAAATGTCACGGTGAAAATACCGATTGAAGCCTACGTTGAAAAGGTTTATCAAGGACTCAACTTTTACTCACTGGGAATCGGCTGAAAAATCGTCGAAAAGCTATTTCACCGCTTTCTGATACTTTGCAATTTCAAGAACGTCCTTGATTTGTTTTTTATTGGAAACCTGGATTTTTAACGGGACATGCTTGCCCTTTTCGCCGATGGGGAGGTCCGAAACGCCATCCCTGTTTTTTGCCAAAATGTAAAATCTTACTTGGAAAGATTTTTCCCGTAAGGAAAGCCAGAATATGGTCTTCTTTTTGAAAGTTACCTTACACAGCCAGCCGCCGTCCCGATAGTATCTCCACTCGTGAGCAAGGCCGCATCCCGGATCGGAAACCTTGTCGATTAGTTCCTTGTATGTGGAATATTTTTTGCCGAGCGCGTTTTGAAGAATCTCTTCGGAAGGATAAACGTCTTTATCCCGTAATGACAATTCCGTGTTCATGGTCCGACGAAGCCTCGTAAAAGATACAACTGCAACGATTTTGCTGGAAGCATTCCAACCCGGCATTCATTATAGCGAATCCGGAAATTCAAAACAAGGCTCGAAAGTCAAGACGGCTTCCGGATCGGATTTTTAGAATTCCAGTTTGAAACGCATGTCAAACAATCCTTTTCGTCATGTTCGTAGCGGCGAACCGCTTGTTATCCCGGCGACGGCGTACAATGCGATGGTCGATGCGGCCCAAGTTGTACGGAATCGGCGTTTGAATCTTGCTCCGCACGGAGCGGGCTTCGATTCACTGTTCGTCCATGCCGTCAATACGACGGGTAAAACCTTGCAGCGATTCGATGTTGTCGGACTCGACGGCCCGCTGGAAACCAAGGAACTCGATATATTTCTGGAACGAATTATCTTCAAGGGCGTCGCGCCGAAAAAGGAACACAAAGGAAAATTCGCGATTCTTCAGGAGGATGCCGTACCGGACATGTGTGTCCGGGCCTGCGTTTACGGAACGACGATTGCCAAGGTCAAGGTCACGCCCGATCCGGATTCCGGCGAAGATGAAAAGCCGAAGTTGCGTTTTTGCGACATCGAGGAAGATCAAACATCGTATCTCGTTTCGGGAGGGCATACCGAAGTTCTTTGGAGCGATGATTCGACGAACGACCGTTGGTCGATTATTCGTATCGGAAGCGGCCGGTCGACCTTGTTTCCCGTCAAATTGGAGCAAACCCAAGGCGAGCAGGGCGACAATGAAAAAGCGGCGACCTGGGTCTACAAGGTGACCGATGCCATGACCGACGAAAAGCTCGAAGACGACGCCGACCCGACGCATTCGCCGCACCAATGGAAGCGGCCGAGTCTCGGTGCGGTTACCGCCGCGACTTTCGGTTACGCTCATTACGATAATGACGACAAGCTGGTCTTGGGCTGGATTAACGAAGTGATGGAAGTCGCAGCCTGTGAGGACGATGATGAGTAGCGATCCACCGCCCGATGAAAATCCGAAGAAAGGAAAATTCGTCATCGACAACGACGGCGTCCTGAAAATCAAGGCCGACGGCGGCCTGGCCGTGTTCAATTCCGAGGGTGAATGCCCGGAATGCTGCGAGTGCGAACCTTACGAACTGACAAGATTCGTGACGTCCAATTCGGAGACATGGTATTTATACGACTATCAGGTTGACGGCACTGCGAAACCGAAACGATATTGGCGGCTGATCAATAATTACACCGGTTACGTCCCGATCCAACGAGGCTGCGTCGACGAGAACGGCAAGCTGGTCGGGCTACCGAATTCCATCAGTCCGACGTCGTACAAATATACTTGGACGTTTCGTATCGAAATCGGCTGCAAGGAAGGAAATTACATCAAGTTTCCGACCGGCAATGAAAGCGCCAGCCTCTACAACTGCAATTTTTGACATGACCGCCGTGGGCGGATTTGACCGAGCTTCCGCTCGTTGCATTAACCCGCAAAACAGTCGCTCCGCTCCAGGTTTTGCTGATCTTTTCCATGAAAAACAATCATGACGACTGAACAATTATCTCACATGCCGTTTCTTCTGTACGACAACAACGGTCGGCGGATTCTTTTGTTTGCGCAGGCCGACGATTGCCCGAATCGCTGCTGGAAACTTTTCTTTTCCATCGACGACTGCGAACCGCAACGTCTTGAAACCGGCTTTCCGCACGGTCAGGTCGAATGTTCGCCGACTTGTTGGCAGGACGATTCCGGCTGGCATGTTTCCTTCGTGGCGATGGATGAGACCGGCGTTTACCGGCTTTATCGCATGGACGGGCCATCGCTTGACTCGCTGTCGACGCCGGTTTCTCTGCGATTGGCAAGGACGGGATTCGTGTACAAGGACAGGCTGGTCGTCGGGGAAATCCAGGACCTGGTCCACGTTCACGATACCGATGGCGATCACCGAATCGAACTGCCGGGAACCTTTATTTACAGAGTTTCGTATCGGGCCGATGCTCCGCATAAACTTTTGATTTCCGGCGACTGGATCGGTGAAAACGGGGAGCCGTTCACGGTCGAATACAACCTGGCCGACGATACGCAACGATTTATCGAATGCGACGGTCACGGCGCCTATAAATGCACGATCTACGGCGACGAGATACTTTACGCCGAGCGTTGCGGTGAAAACTTCGAACAGCGCCGAATTCGGCGGTCGCACGATTATCACGGCGTCTGCTGTCAAATGGCCCATCGGCACGGCGACGGCGTTTCCGAAACGCAGATCAAGGTGTCGAAAAAGTGCGGCTGTCGCCGGAACAATCAAGACGATGAGGCCGACAATCCGGCGCGGCCTTCGTGCCTGGAATGCACGGAAAAGCATCTCGGCGCCGCCTTCGTTTTGCTTTCGGAAGTTTACGACGGATATTCGTATCGACTTTGGCTCATTGGGCATCTTCACGAAGCGGAGGACGAATCGCAACAATGGCCGTCGCTGCATAATGCGATTCGGCAAGCCCGAAAGGATTATCAGCGCGAAGGAAAAAAGCCCGATTGGGAAGCCTTGGCCCGGCTGGTGGAGGAGGTTCGTCATGCTCGCTAAAAACGTACTGATAAGACCGCAGGGAAGCGGGCGCATCACGATTTCCTGGACAAGCGATTCGCCGGAGGTTTTGTCATGGATTTTCATTAATGGCGTCTTCGCCGTCGGCCCGTTCATGGCCGAAACGACGGATCGGGCCGCGACGTTGCCGGTGCCGACCGAAAAGACCTTCGTCGTCGAAGTCCACGATTTCGAGGAGATCGAGGAGATTCCCCTGCCCATTGAGCAGAAGCCGCTGGTTATGCCGCAGATTTCATGGAATTGCGTTGAAACGGCGACGGCGTATCGAATTTATCACACGATTTTCGATACGGGAAGTATCGAATCACTGATGCTCGAAACCTTGCCGATGGGCGTCGAGCGAATGGAGATCGATTGCCCGATCAAGCTCGAAGGTCGTGGCGGTCGTTGGCATTCGTTTCGTGTCGAGTCCGTCGATCAATTCGGCAATGAATCCGAAAACGAGGTCGTTCCGCATTTCGCCGTTGATTTGCCACTTGTTCCCGAACTGTCGATTTCCCGCGACGTGGAAACCGGCCATTTGACTTTCCGTATCGCATAACATTTTTGGAGAATAATTTCATGCCGACACCGACTCCCGAAAAAATCAGTATCTTTTACGCCTCGAAAGGTCTTGGGACCGGCGGGGCGCCGACCGTGCGAACTGTTGGTTCCGTGACCAGCCCGATGGTCTTTACCGTCAACAACGTCAGCGAGGAAACCGGCTTCTGGAACGGAGCGGTCGGATATTTTCTCAATACGCAAACGACCGCCCTGCGCGCCAAGACCTTCCATGTCAGGGACTGGAACAAGGAGAGCAATACACTGACGCTTTCCACACCGCTGCCGACGATACCTGTTTCCGGGGACAAGTTTTACATGTACGTCGGTGGCCGCCAGGCGTCGAACCAGGAAGTCCTGTGCATGCTCGCCGGTGGCAAACAGCCGGAAATCGAACCGATCGTTCCAACCTACAATACCGGCGTGACGATCAAGAAGATTTCGCCTTTGCTCGGAGAAGGAACATTGACGCTCTATTACACGAATTCCGGCGGCGTCAAAACGTTCATGATCCGCATGGGGACGAGCGGTGATTACGGGCCTGGCATCCAACTGACCCATAACGTGCAGAATCTCGTTCTCTTTACGAAAGACCTCTTGGGGTACATTATCGTCGACGTCGAATTCGACAAGTTGTCGACATCTTCGAACCGAACGGATACCTGGACGCTCACGACACCGAAAGGAAACATGCTGCCCAACATGGAAGGCTACGAGACGAACGACGGCGTCGGAAGAACACGCTATCATCTTTTCCCGATGAAGAACAAGGCAACCGATTCCGAGGACGTCGTTTCCGGCATGATGTTCTGGACGGGCAGACCCGAAGGCTCGAACACGACGCCGACGGGCAATTACAGCATTTCGCCCATCGCGTCGCAGACGATCAACGTGACAAACGCCGCCGATTGGCCGACTCGCGGGTTTTGGGTACGGAATCTCTCGGTCAACAACGGTCAGGGGGATTTGCGTTATGTCGATTACCGGAGCGGAAACTCGCTCTACACGAAACCGATCTTGTGGGGCTGGGTCGATTTCAAGGACGGACTCAAGGAAATCCTGCCCGGCACGACGATCCACAGTTCACAAAACACCACCTACACCGCCGTCATCGATCAGGTTCGATTGACCGGCGGAAGCTGGACGAACGGCGATGCGACAGGCCGCTTGATTATCAAAAAATGGCTCACGAACTTTTCGTTCTCAACCAGTTATGGAATCATGGTCGCCGGGGAAAGATACGCGACGCCGTCGGCGACCTCCGTGCGCGGGTTCCGCGATTGCACCGCCGTCCAGTGGACGACCGCGCACACGGTCTGCCCGGCGTCCGATATCGATCTCGGCCTGGAATTTCCGGACGATAACGGTTTGTTCGGCGATCTAGAAAACGAGAATATTCAACCTGCCGGAGTCGAGTTCGCCTGTTACGACGACCAGCTTCGCAGTCATTTTGCCGGGCCGATCATGGCCGGTGAAAGTGTCGGCATCTGGCTCCGGCAGACGATCCTTGATGGAACCCAGGCACGGCAAGATTTGGACGGCTCGACTTCGCTTCAATGGTATTAATGTACATAAGAAAATTCACCGCTCCCGGTAAATGCCACTGTTATCGTTACAGCGAAAATCAATTTCCCGGCGATCTTGAAGCGATTCACGGCGGCGGGGAGGCACGTTTCCCGATACGGTTGGATATTTCAAGATGTTATCGGAAAAAGAGTGTCGGCGTCTTTGAAACCGACTTCGAATATTTACGAAGTCACTCTCCGTCCCGTTTCGATTGTATCGTCGCTTCGTCGCTGTATTCGCCCGGCTTGTTCCATGTTTTGCGGCAATGGACGCCGGATCGTCGGGAGGGACGGTTCACCTCCTTCGCATGGCGAATGAATCGGTTGACGTCGCTTTTCGATGCCGTTGCCTTCGACACCGGTGACATGATCGCGGGTGGGTATCTCCTGTCCTATCCCATCGTCCGTGATTTGAAAACGCGGTTTTTGAACGCCGGTTCCGGCGTCTGTGATTCCATTCTGACGGGAAGGCAGGAGCGTTATCACTCACGGTTTTCAAGTTCGCAAAGCAATCTTCGTGGAATCAATCGTTCGTGCTTTGATGTCTTGCGCGATTGGACACCGGACGTTTATCATTGCCGGTTCGACCGGAGAGAGAGCTACGCCTTACTCATTCGCGGCGGCTTTGAGTCGGCTATCGATCCGGTGGAGTGGCCGCTTCGGATTCGGAGCCTGTTTCCCGGAATTGCGGCCAATCCGGTTTTTCATCAATTTCGTGCAACGGGAAAGCACGATCCGGTCGAACTTCTCCGGTGGACGATTTTCGCGTTCATTTACGATGCGTTTTTATATTACCATAACGATTATTCAGCCGACCGTCAAGCCTTCGTCCGGCCCGGCTGGTGCGTCATGGCAAAGAATCTGGAAACAGAGCAAATCATCGATCTTGGTTTCATCGACGAATACGATCCCTCTCGTTCCTTAGAAAACATTTCACTTCCGGACGGGGACTATGAAATCTCCGTGTTGACTTCGTCCATGTTCTGGAAGGACACGATGGACGGCAATATCCGCACGATATCCGTTCGACCCGGCGAGGAGGTTTTGCCGCTTCCCGTCATTTACAATCTGCGGTCGTCCGTCTCATTCGGAACGCGGACGATCCAGTGGTCGGCAAGTCATAGCGAAATCGACGAATGCCTGTTCGGTGTTTGGTATTCGGCTGAACCATTTAGCGGGCAAGCGACCAACGGGAGCGGCGATTCCGGGGGCGAAGCCTACCGCGATGGAACGGCACGTTCCCCGGATGTGACGGTTTGGTACTCATCCTCAATGACGGAGTATCAAACCTCGTTCGCTCAAAACGCCCCGGCCTGGGTCGCCGTCGCCGCGATGCGGCTTGACGAGGAAAATCAAATCGGCAAGGTTCACGAACTCTATCTCGATTGGTCCAGCGCCCCGCCGCGAGCCCCGGACGACGTGATGGTTCTCGCCGAACCTTTGCCTGCGATTGATTCGGAGATTTTCGAACGACCGATTGAAGAAGAAGATTTGGCGCTCGTGTTTTAGCATTGATGGCGTTTCGTTTTTTTGAAAAAAACCGCAGAACATAACTTGAACCTTTCGGACGTCGAACTATCCTGTGTCACGGCCCGGCTTGGAAGTCGGCGCAACGATTATTTACTTTCTCAAGATGAAAGGGAACAACATGAAACCGGAAAAAATCATCGACGGCCAAAAGTATGAAATTTCGAATGGCAAGTCGCCGACGGGCGGCGTCAAAAAAATGGTCGTGACCGTGATCGAGAAGAATCTCATCACGAAAACATGGCTGTGCAAAACCGAAGACGGCAAGGAAATAAAGGTCAAAGACCCGGCCCGCTTCCTTAAAGAAGTGAAGCCGAAAGAAAAGGCCGAGTCGCCGCAGGGCAAGCCCGGCAAGGGGCCGAAGAAAAGCAAGGACAAAACGTCCTTTGAAGGAGACGCCCCGAAAGCCGAGGTTTCCGACGAGGTCAAGAAAACGCTCAAAGCCGCCGTTGTAATCGCACAGAAAAAGGCTCGAATTGCCGCGCAAGCCTTCGATGCCGGGATCGGCGGCATTACTCAATACGACGTCGACGAAGCCGAACGGGAAGCGAAAGCCGCCAAGGAGAAGGCGATGATCGCCGGTGTTTTCACCGGATCGACGGGCCGATCCAACGGTCAGATGGGCGGGAAAGCCGCCGCGTTGAAAGTGTTGCGCGAAGAAGGCAGGCCCATGCGAGCGAAAGAACTTTGCGAATTGGCTCACCAGCGCGGCTACTGCGAACTGACCGGCGCGACGCCGGAAGCGACCGTCGCCGCCGCCATCGCGACCGATATCAAGGTCAAGGGCGCAAACTCCGCATTCAAACGAGTCGAAGCCGGCCTGTTCGCCGCCAACGATCACTTCAACGGAACGGAGGACTGAACATGAGCGACAATCGAATCAGTAAACTCAATATGGCGAAAAGTCGGCTCGGATCGGCCATCAAACGCTTTCGGCAAGCGACAAACCTGATCGACGAGTTTTTCAAGGATGTGTTGCCGGAACTGACGGGCAAGCCGGACTGGAATACGCTCTCGCCGGAATACCATCTGCTGGATGACTGCCGGAGTAGTATTCACGGACTGCGGCAACAGACGCTCCGGCTCCTGTACCAGCTTCTTCATGTCAAACGTCTGGAATGCCGACGATTGGAAAACGAAAAGGAGCCCGAACAGAAAGGAGAAATCGAAATGGAACGCACTTGGGAAGTCGTCGACGAATCTCATGAAAGACCGGGTTATATTTGCCTCGCGATTCGTGAGCAGGAAAGTGGACGGCTTGTCGCCGATATGAGCGATTACCCGAACGACGTGCCGGGCTTCGTCGAGCGGGTCAAGGAGGAAGCGAATATTATTGCCCATTCGCGTGAACTGTTCGATATGCTCCGGCGCATGGCAGATGTCGACTCGGATCGCAATGGAACGCGATATCGTGACACCTTGCGCGATGCCGTCGACTTGATCGTCAAGATTGACGGTCGGTGAACCGGCGTCTGCGCCGCTCGGCCAAACGACGGCCCCGGCTTTGTTCCGGGGTCTTTTCTGTTGTCCTTGCAAGCCCCGAAGCGGCTTTCTCCCACCGACTTGTTCCTTGCCCGGCCGAAGAACGACCGTTCTCTTCCCTCGCCGGAGAAGGCCGCTTTTCGTGATGTCCCAGTTTTCTCTTGAAAGAAAGGTCTCCATGATCGACCATCCCGATTACCAGGTTGAACCGCGTTATTTGACTGCCGAACAGTGCGCTGTGCGATTCGCCATTTCGTTGCGCCATTTCCAATATCTCGTCAATCGCGGTGAAATGCCGCAGCCGGTTCACTTCGGCAAAAGCATTCGCTGGTCCATCGACGTGCTGGATGAGTTCGAATCCGCGAAAATGCTGGCGGTCGCAGCGAAGAAATCGAAGCGATTCGATGCACGTTCTATGCGAAAAAAATAGAGGGCTTTTTTTCCGTTCACTCCTTGACTCTTTCGCCGAAGAGAGCGAAACTCCGACCGGCTTTCAAAGTCGAAAGCCCTTGAAACAAAGGTTCAAACGATTAAGGAGACAAAAAGATGGCACGCGTTTACAAGAAGCCCTGTTATCGTCCGGTTCCAACCGGAGCGAGGATCGAATCGACGGCGGACGGCAAGAAATATGCCGTTTGGATCGTCGGCGGCAAGCAATGGGTCGCCGAGTATGTTGAAACGAAAAATGGCCCCAGGATCATCCAGGAGTCGAATATCTACATTGCCCGTTACACGGATGCTCAAGGCAAATTTCGGGAGCGTTCGACCGGGTGCAGGGATTTGCAGGCCGCCGAATTCAAACTGCAAACCTGGCTCCAGGAAGTCGAACGTATCAAGAGCGGGATCGTGACGCAGGAAGAAAGCGATATCGGCACGAAAACAAAAACCGCCGTCGAAGACCTGTACGAAGATTACAAAGCCTACCACAAATTGATCGGGGCGAGCGCCAAGCATACGAAAATGGTCGTCGCTCAAATCAAAACGATTTGCGAGGAATGCGGGTTTGAAAAACTCTCGGACATCCAGAGCAAGCCCTTCGTTGCATGGCTGAATACGCAGGGCGACCGGAACATGGGCGCCAGTACGCGCAACGCTTATCGCTCGGCCATCGTCGCTTTCATGAATTGGGTGGTCGAGGAAGCGAAATGCCTCACGGCGAATCCGCTGCTCGGCGTACCGAAGGCGAATGTCAAAGCCGACCGCAGGCACAAACGCCGGGCCATGACGCCCGATGAAGTCGTTCTCTTGCTGGAAGCCGCCGAAAAACGGCCGCTCCATGATCGCCTGGTTATCACCAAGGGACAAAACAAGGGGCAATACTGCGCCAAGGTCGGCGAAGAAGAAAAAGAAAAGGCCCGGCGTCTCGGCAGGGAACGGCAACTGCTCTATGCCGCCCTGCTTTATACCGGCCTGCGGAAGAGTGAACTGGGCTCGATCACGGTTGGACAGGTCATGCTGGACGAAAAGATTCCGTACCTTTTCCTGTTCGCCAAGGACGCGAAAACCGACGAGGAAGCCTCCGTCCCGATTCACCCGGCCCTGCTGAAACCGCTCAAGGAATGGCTGGAAACGCGGAAAGCCGAGGGCCGTCTATCACCGCGCGATAAGCTATTCCAAGTCCCGGACGGCTTGTCGAAAATCCTCGACCGCGATCTGGCCTTCGCCGGGATCGCTAAAAAGGATGCCCTCGGTCGCGTGATCGACGTCCACGCTTTGCGCTACACGCACGGAACGCTCATGATGCGGAGCAACGTCGACATGCTCGTCACGCAGAAATCGTTGCGCCACGCCGACGTTCGCATGACGTCGGGCATTTACACGCAGCGCGAACTCGACATCGTCGCGGGCGGGGTCAGCCAACTGCCCGATTTCTTTGCCGCTCCGCAATCCGAAAAGAAAAACGGCGACGACAAAGCCGCTTGAAACCGAAGCCCCGCAAGGGGCTTTTTTTATTGGTACGCATGGACCGTCTTCGGGCGGTTCATGTTCTCATCATCACAACGCGAAAGGTTTGAACTTATGAAAAAAATCAAAATCGTACATACACACGACTGGAACGACAATTGCCGTCATTACTACAAGGACTGCAAAGGCAACGTCTACTGCCGCTATTTCAACGAGCCGATGTTTTACACCTGTACGCACATCGGCGAACCCTGCGATCCGGTCGACCCGGAACGATTCGAGATCGTCGAGACCCTGTATCTGCTGGAAGATTTGCGGGAACTGGCCGTCCGCGCGCATTCGCTCACATCGCATGTTCCCGAAGACCGGGGCGAGCAGATAATCAAGGAACATTCCGCCGAACTGGAGTCCGATCTTGAATTCGTCCGGCAAAACGGCGGCGACGAGCGACGCTATATGGAAAATTACCGCAAATACTTTTCCGCATGGCTTGGCACGAAAAGCCGATGCGTGTCTTGGATGATCACGGGCCGAGCGAATTTTCCGACGAAACGAGCGGAAAAGGCGAACAACAGCGAACACAATCGCAGCATGGAATTCCGCGAATGGCGGGAGCGGGCGAGGAAAGCCGTCGCGCAGGCCGGACGCCGTGCGGATCGGGCGGCGACGTCCGAAGTCGACGAGGTGAGGAAAAAAATCGCCGAGGCCGAAGCGGCGCAGGATCACATGAAACGGGCCAACGCGATCATTCGCAAGCATCGCAAAAACCCGGCAGCGGCTGTTCCCGTCCTGATGGAGCAGCTTGCCCTGACCGAGAAGCGGGCCAACGAACTGATCAAACCGGACTGTTGTGGCGACATCGGGTTCGCTCCCTATTCGCTGCAAAACAACAACGCCAACATCCGGCGTATGCAGGAACGGCTCGTCGAACTGGAACGCAAGGAAGCGGCGAGCGGCCAGGAAACGAAATCGCTCTCCTTCAACGGCGGCGAGATTGAAATGGACTTTCAGGAAGACCGAATTCGCATTCTCTATCCCGGTAAGCCGGATGTCGAGACCATCGCCGACCTGAAGCGGCACGGCTTTCGCTGGTCGCCCTCGAATTGTGCCTGGCAGCGTCAACTGACCTCAATGGCGATCCACGGCGTCATCGCAATAACGGACGCCGATGCCAAAGCCCTGTTTGAACTCTACCGGCAAGCGGGCCGATAGAATCTCAGCTTGCCATGCCTTTTTCCCCTTGGAGTCGCCACTTCCAAGGGGAATGTCTTTTTGCTCACTACCTTCTTGTCAAGGAACTCGAACGACATTTTCGAGACATGCTTTTGAATCGTTTTGTCCCTGCGAGCCGTCCACGATTTCTGCATTGTAACATGAATACTCATGAAATAGATGGACGCCGAACAAAAGGGGAGAACTTACACCCCTGTTTCCACGAAAAATCATGGAAAAATGATCGAATGCGATGATTGTACCAGCGATATGGCGTCACATTCATAAAAAAGGGGGAGAAGTTTAGCCCCTCATTTCAAGAAAAAAGGACGGCAACGTCGAAACGACGTGCCGTCCGGCCCCGCTTTCCACCTCTAACCACCTCGCGGGGCTGATGTCGTTACAAACTCCGACCGAGAACGATCCGGTCGAATATGTCACGTTTCCGTTTTCGCCGTCTTGATTTTCGACATGACGAACGCGATTACCTCTTCTTTCAAATGAATCGGAATACGAATCGCTCGTGTCGGACAACCGAACTTGCCGGTTCCCTTCGGACGCCCGGCTCCGGGGCGCCTGCCGCCGCGACCGGAATGCTTCGGCTTGTCTACAAGAACGGTTCTCTTGGCGGAAACGGTTGTTTTTTTATTGATGGTTTTCGACATGCTTATCCTCGTAAAGATGTAGGAAGTGTTGATCTGAGCGCAATACCCTCACTATTTTAATTCTAGGACTGACAATCAAAAAGGCAAGTTTTCTATCCGGCGGTTGGGAATACCCGGCGTCGGGATATTTCCTCTTGCCGAAACTTTTCAGGGATCGGCTGACCTGGCTTCCAGCTTTCTTTCCACTTGTCTAATTCCTTCTCGTCGACCGGCTTCGGGGCTTGCGTTCGCGCCTGATGTTTCTTTTTCACGAATTCGGGAATGTTCGTCAGAAGCGACTCCAGCTTCGCCGTCTGGTCTTTATTCAAGATCGTCAGCAACTTGGCACGGATTCGTGCGTTCAGCTTCTTGCCGGATTCGCCGATTTCTTCCATCCGCTTTCGTAACTTTTGAAGTTCTTCCGGTTTCGGGGGCTGGCCCGGCTTCGGTTGCAGCTTCGCCATTTCCGAGAAAAAATCCATCTGCTCTTTCTGGAACGATTGACGAATTTCATCAAGCTGTTTCTTCTGTGCATCCGACAAATCGAGGCCGGTGTACGACTCGTAATTGATGAACGGCACTCCTGCGTCGACAGCGGGCTGCATGACTTGCATTTCCATTTGTCGCAGTTTCATCATCTGTTCCGGCGTTACGATTTCGTTCAATTTCGTTTCGACGTCGGCGAAGATCGTATCGTAGATCGCTTCAAACTCGGCCCCGGTTTCGGCGATTCTGGCCGGGTCAGTCTCGTCGGCCACGCTTTCCAACAACGCGACCACCTTCGGTTTCGTCTCGTCTTTGTACGCCATCATGAAGTTGTAAAATTCGGCGAACTGCTCGCTCGTTGTGTCGGTCAATTTCTGAAATTCGGGATCGTCGCCGTCTTCAATGAACATCATGCCGGTCGTCCGGCCCTCGCCGAGCGTCTTGACGAGCATCGGCATCATGTAGGGCATCATCTTGGCCTGGCCCCGCGCTTTCCGCATTTCGGCCTCGGTCGGCTGGGCGATGGCGAGAGCGGCAAAGGATAAAAGCATCAATGCGCACAATATTATTCTTGGTGTCATGGTCATGTTGGGAAAGGGGATTATGGTTCCTCACGGTCGACGACGTAAATCGTCGCCAGGAGTTTGTAAAATTCGTCACGCCAAATCGGAATCGACGATGCTGAGATTTTTTGTTGCCCGGCAAGGTTCGTCAGATCGTCAAGCGTCGCCTGCATTTCGTTACGCAAGTCGTCCAAGCGGCAGAGCAGCGATACCTGTTTCATGCCGTAAGAAAGCAGCTTAATCTTTTTTCGGCGAGGTATCGTTTCGGAAACGCCTATTTTGAGCATGCGTTTTTGAAAGACGTCCAGATCGTCCATCCCTGTTTTCGTGGAAACATCGACGAGGCGTTCCATCGTCTCGAAAGCGATACGGGCGTGACGAATCGTTTCCTGAAGCAAGTCGCGTTCGGACTCGGTCATGGTCGGGCGGCGGTTAGAGGGTGATTTGCCGATTCCCGTTTCCAAAGAAAAGGGGCCGGACTCCGATAGAGGTTAACCTGTCGACAAGCCCGACCAAGGGCCCAGAAGCAGGTTAACATATCGAAGCCGGTCCCCCATATCAGAGCGCATAGTTCCCCTATGCCCACTATTGATGGGTTTCCGACTTCGATATCACCCCTTCTGTTACCATCTAGTTTTCACTAAATGTTGGTCGTATTTGTCGAAGGTGCTCAAGGGAGGAAATCGCTCTCAACCCTTGAGGGGGCCACGATACGGATTTCTCCGCATCCTTTCCCCATATCGAAGTGTAGGAATAAATTTACCAAATTACGCAAGAAAGTCAACGGTTTCCCGGTGGCCCCCGCGAATCGGTAAAGTTATATCGATACATGATTTGGAACATTTTTTCCTCGTTTTAGTAAATTCGGGCAAGTATCATGGCGCGCATAGAAAAAGAGCGTCATGGTTTCCATTACGAAGTTTCTACTCGTGCAACGGAGCGTCCGCGCACTCGCAGACACGGCGAACCGTACTTACGAGGTCACTGACACGAAACTTCGCAAGTCGGACGCACGACGCTCCATTACCGGAAACGCTCGCACCGTCCGACGATTTCATCCAACCGGAATACCGGGTTGCACTTGGACGAAACATGGAAACAAAACTTGCGATCAAATTGTCTTTCGGGATTTAGCCCGACATTAGTTATTGTATCTCCTGAGCGGTTGTCATTTGTTTACTTGACTTATTCAGATTATACCCGCTTTTTCCGAAAAAAGCAATAAAAGTTCGCCGCCGCTCCGATTGCGACCTCGGCTTTCCGTCTTGCCCTGAAAGCGGCTGCGTGATAAACGGTCATATCACAACCCGGCCAAGTGGGGTGGAGTCTGGATTTCACCGCGACCGAACGACCAGTTTTCCTTGCCGTTGTTTTCCATCAGGATAATGATGACATCGTCGGAGCGGATTTCCGTCGCGGCGGCGATGCGACGTGCCATTTGTGAATAGAGGCGTTGCTTTTGTTCCAGCGTTCGGCCTGCACCGGCGAAAATGTGAACGAAAACGATGCTCTTCGTATGATCGACCCCAAGATAGCTTTGCGGAAAACATAGCTGGTGTTCTTCCAATTCCTCGACCACATGGAAATAGTCGTCCTCCGGGACGTTGAACTCCGCCATGAGCGATTCGTGAACCGCATGGGAGACGGCTTGTTTTGTTTCCAACGGCAGACTTTTCGGCAGGCTGATGCGAACGAACGGCATGGTCGAACTCTTTTGATATGGCGTGTGTTACAAGGATTTCCGATGACGGTGAATGGTTCAACTGAACCGTTCGATCCATTCTGGCCGTCATTGCGGACTATTCGTCAATCCGTTCTAATTTGAAAATAACGGGCCGCACGCCGTCATTGCAGCAAGTGATCATCATTTTTTCGTCGTTCGTCCAACCTCGCATGATGGAGCCGCCTTGCAACGCCGCATAAACGTATCGACTGATGCAGTCCCAAGCCTCGGAACAGAATTTTCCGCTCAGCATACGAAAGAAACCTTCGCTGTCGACGAGGAATTCCTGCCCTTCCTTGAAATACGGACATTTGCCTACATTCGGATCGGCAAGATACTGGTCGGCTAAATCCTGGTTGAATTCCCGTTTCAAAACAGTAATCTTAACTTTGTGCGTCATTTTCTTCCTTCCTTACAGGAT
>JBEBTM010000044.1:0-15141 GCA_040393745.1 Thermogutta terrifontis
CCCGGGGAATCGGCATTTCGAAGTCCTGCACGAGCAGATCGTGGGCTTCATTGATATTCCCGGCCAGCGTGACCGGCGCGACGGTGCGGTCGGGTTCGGGGCGTGTCAGGAAAACCGGCTCCAGTGGCATCCCGTAAAAGACGGGCTCCATGGCGAGATTGAACCCCGCGTTGATGCCCGCAAAGGTCCATTGCCGTTTTGTTTCCACGGTGTTCACGCGAACGAGAAGAATTCCCGCGTCCTGGACGAGGAACGAACCCGGCTCCAGACAGATTTTCCACCGGGCCCCGATGGTTTTTCGAACGATTTCGGACCAACGATCAAGGGATAGCCGGACGTCGTCCGATCGAAACGGCACACCGAGCCCGCCGCCGAGATTGACCCGCTCGACATCAGGCAACCGTTCGGCTATCGCCGTCGCTTTGGCAAGGATCCTTTCCAGACCGTCAAGCTGTCCGTCAAGCCAGCCACAGCCGACATGCCAGTGGACGGTACCGATTCGGCAACCGGCTTTCCGTGCGATTTCCAAGGCGTCGGGTATCTGTTCGGCCAAGAGCCCGAATTTGCCGGGCCGCTCCTGCGCGGAGTAAACCAACCGGGGTTCGTTGCGGTAACCGATACCACCCTCGGGATTGATTCGCACTCCAAGGGTCCGGCCGGGACAGAGAGCCGTGAACCGCCGAAGGCAGGCCAGTGAATCGACGTTGACGTGGATACCCGGGTGCCCCGTGAGAAAACGGAGGTCGGCATCGGAAAGCGAGGTGCCCGTATAACTGATCTGTTCTTCCCGAAAGGCCGCGCTCAAGGCCAGTCGGGCCTCGCTCGGGGAACAGACGTCAATCCCGTCGACGCAATCGAGCATCTGCCGGAGAATCGCGGGGTGACGATTCGCTTTTACGGCATAGAAGAGATTCGCCTCGGGAAGGGCGGATCGGAGCAAAGCCGCTTTTTCCGCAACTCGTTCCGGCCTATAGACATAAGCAGGCACATCCTCCGCTCGATCCGAAAGGTCGCGTAGCGGCGTATCGCCAAAATAGAGAAGTTCGGACCGATAGCTGAGATCGGTTCGTTCCCACCAACTCGAAACATAGGAGTTCGGCGACCCGGGAGGTTCCGGATTTTCGTCGTGTCCCTCTTCCAAAAACGTGCCGTTCATCGAGATGTCCTAAATGATGAAAAATGCCGACGGATCGGTCCAAAAGGCAAAATGGAAAAACGACTGCAACGAAAGTTCCGGTCCTGGGGGTGTGACTTGGCGGGTTCACCGGGCCACCCTGCCGCGAGAGAAACCGCCGCCGGCAAACCGGAACGAATATATTCCGGGCCGAGAGCCATCGTGCAATATGCGCGCATATTCTATCGCCGCAATTCGGGTTGAAAAGAGGGAGCGGGGAAAAATTTCCGGAATTATTTTTCTCGCCGGAAATCCTTGAACCGGCGGCGGAGCCAGGGGAGGCCGGTGAGGACGAGGAGCCCCGCGAGCGGACCCGCTCCGGCCAGTTGCGTCATGACCGGTCCGAAGTCGTCCTGCCAAAACGGAAACGGCATCACGATCCAGAAATCGGAATGCTCGAGAAATGGTACGTTTATCGAGAAAAATTCCGACAAGATCGTCATGGCGATCATCACGCCCAAAAGACCTCCGGTGATTCCGAAAAGCGGAAGCCAGTTCCATCGCCGGGAAATTCTGTTGCGCAGGAAAAAATGATAAAACAGCACCGTCATGACACAGTAATCCCAGAGCAGGAGCGTAGCCGAGAAACCGGCCAGGAGCTGTCCGATACGCGGTTTCAAATCTTTCGAGCCGAAGATGAAACCGGCTTCTTCTTGAAACAGGAAGCCGATTCCCGAAGCAGCCAGTTCTCCCAGGACGACCAAAAACGCCCAGATCAGGGCGCCGGGGAGGCCCGAATAAAACGGGAAGGCGAGGAGTCGGCCCAAAAACGAACGTGGAATCGTTTGCCGTACTCGCCAGGACCAACGGTCTTCTTCACAGATGACCGTCAGGAACAGGAACGGGACCGTCCACCAGAAGACGAAACGGAAACTCCGAAAGTACTCGGCGACGGTCTCGTCCAGCAGCGAATACGAAAGGAGTAATTGTGTCATAAAATATGCGACGAGCAAAATCACGCCGAGTCCCGCCACGGCGACACGCAGCGGGAACATGCGATTCGACGAAGGCGGCGCATAGTTGGCCAACGTAACGAAATACGACGGGAAAAGCAGGACGAAAAAGATGAATCCGAAAGACGAAACGAAAAGGCCGAAGTTCATTCTCACGGCCGAATCGTAAACTCCGTACATAAAAGACGTTGTGCCGAGCCAAAAGAGGACGCCTTGCAGGACCAGCAGCGGCAGTGTGAAGAGTGCCGCCTGAACCCGGCTGGAAACGCCGGAATAGAATGGCAACACGGAAATATAATGCAGCATCGTGAATCCGAAACAGCTTGCCGCGCCAAAGGGGATGAGTCGGATGTCCACGCCGCGCATCAGGTAGGCCACGGAAAGAAAGGGCAACGTCAGGCTCAGGAAAAACAGGCTGAAGATCACGCCGAACAGGATTTTCCCGCGCACGATCCGCCGGGGCTGGAGGGTGGTCGTGAGCATGGGATGTTCCCCGAGCCGCTCACCGGCAGTACGGATCGAACCGAATACGACCAGCGTGCCGGACGTGAAAATGTAACACAAAAAGAAGGCGAGCAGGACCAGGAGATTGGAGGAACCTGGATTCGAAACGCCGAATTGCACGACGATGACGTCGAGAAGAAATCCGGTTTTCGGCATGAGTCCGAACAAGAGTCCGACCAATGCGACGAGGTAAAGGTTCAGCAGCACGATCACGAGCCGACTGCGAACCATCTGCCGGAACAGGCCGAGGAGAACGGCATTGGCTTCGAAGGAGAAGGGATTTTGCATTTTTATTCGCCCCGGAAGCGTTTGAAGTTTCCGTACAGCCATGAGATGCCGGGCAATGCGAGGAGCAGGAGCCAAACCGCGGCGATCAAACCTTGTTGTATGACGAAATCCATTTTCCCCTGGAACCACGGTTGCGGCAGGAAGGGAAGGTCGAGCAAACTCGGCAGGAAATCAATACCGAAAATGTTACCGAACACTTCGATGAAAACGTAAAATAGGATGAACAACACCATGAAAACCACCAGCGGCAGCCAGTTCCATTGTCGTGAAATCCAGCGATAGAACACGATATTGTACAAAAGCAGCGTCGTGGCGCAGTAATTAAAAAGAAGAACGCCATTGGTGGCCGTCCCGACGACAGCGGCGTTGAAATCTACGACCGAACCCAGACTGGAAAAAAAGACCGATCCAAAAAACGCGACCAAAAAACTCATCCAGAGGAGTGACAAAAACGACCAGGCCATGGCGTTGGCCACACCCGTGTAAAAGGGGAAAACCAACAGTCGACGCCAAAAGGAGCGGGGAATCGTTCGCCGAATTCGAGGCGACCAATCGGCCCGCTCGCAGATGAAGAAAACGAACAAAAACGGGAGCACGACCCAGACCAGCATGTTCGGAACCACGACGTAACTGAGTTCGTTCCAATCCAGTTTTTTGAAGACCCCGACGATGCAAACGATCAACAGGGGAATCCCCAGGAGCAGTTGAACGATACTGATCGTCACCCGGACGGGCAGCATGCGGTTCGAAGCTTCCGGGGCCACCTGCACCATGGCCAGGATGAAAATCGAGAGCATCGAAAGGAAGAAGAGCAGGATCAAAACGGCCAGGCCGATCCAAGTCTCCATGCCCCGGTTATAAAGAACAAACGATGCGGCCAAGTCGCAGACCGACGTCATGCTGAACATGGCAAAGAGAAGCTGAATGCCCAGCCACGGTAGCAACAGGGCCACGAGCCTGCGCCGGTTTTTCGCGCCAAGAAAGAGAGCCATGGTCGTGAAATAGTGGAGTTGCGTCATGGCGAAGGACATGAAGGCAAGCATGGGCAGGAGTCGAATGTCGAGCCCTCGAAGCAAGTAGACCACGGAAAGAAACGGTAGCGTCATGGTCAGGAAAAGCAGGCTCAGCACGATGCCGAAGAGCATTTTCCCCATCACCATTTGCCGGGAGCGCAACGTCGTACTGTAGCCGGGGCTTTCCTGCAAACAATCCGACGCCGTCTTGAACGCCGCAAAGGCCACAAGAGTGATCGAGGTAAACATGTAATAGATCAGGAAAACCACCATGGCCGACCGGGTCTCGTAGGAAGTGCCGGAATGATACCCCCATGAAAAGAAGACGCCGTCGAAATCGATCGGATTTCCACTTTGCCGCCCCACGAGCAGCATACCCAAAAAGCCGACCATGGCCGCCAGGTACAGGGCCATCAGCATGATCACGGTGCGGTTGCGCACCATCTGCCGGAGTTCGTAAAGCAATACGGGATTGGCGTCGAAAGAGAATAATCGTTTCATTATTTTGGGGTTATTCTTGTATTTCCGCAGCGAGGCGTTTGGCCAGTCGATCCGTGGCACTGAGAGCCCGCTGTTTGAGTGAGAATAAATCGAGCATCGCCGTGGGACGCCGGAAAAGCGAGCCGAGCACCGAACCGGCCAGGCGGACGCCGCCGATTTCCGCGTCTTTCATGATCCGCTGCACGTCCCGAGGCAGTTCCTCCGCAGCCGTATCGAGTATAATCCGCGCCGATAGAAACGGCACTCCCCGGAGCCGACAGACTTCGGCCACGGCAAAGGTTTCCATATCGACCAGTTCGGCCCCGGTTTCCCGGAGGAGACCGCGCTTCCGATTCGGCGTGGCTACGACGAAATCGGTCGTAAGCAGGGCCAGTTTCCCGTCGACCGGCAACGCAACATGATCCATTCGTACGGGAATCGGTTCGGTCACGTCGAGCCGGGCTCCGTCGGAGTGCCGGACGAGCTGTTCGGGAAAGCAGACGTTGAACTGTTTGAGTCGGCCGTGAAGCCCGCCGCCGTATCCGGCCGAGAGAACGCGTCGGGGCTCGAAGACGTCGAGCAGAATTTCCGCGGCCCGACCCGCCTTATCCTGACCCACTCCGGATTCGACCAGGGCCACGCGGCGGTTGTTCCAGAGGCCCGTGTGGAAGATCCGGCCATCGGCCTTGGTCGTCTTTTTTTGTTGCAATTTGTCGGCGATCCCGGCGGCTTCCATGGGCATGGCGAAGACGAAGCCGATTTCCGTCACGGGTTTATCGGCCTCCGGTGCCGCAGCGACCTCGTCGCAACCGAGCCTTTTCGGTTCTTCGGCCCCGTTCGGTTCGGCAGCCGGTTCGTTTTTTCCCAATGCGGCGGAGAGAATTTCACCCTTCACGGCCTGCATGGCCCGGGCCGCGAGCCAACGGGCGATGATCTGCTGGAATGACACGGCGAGATTCCTTTTTGTTACGAGTTATGGCGAGAATGAAAACGGATCCCCGTCCCGAAGGGGCGGTCAACGAACGCGGCAACCTTATTTCAATCGATCCCAGGCGGTAAAAAACTCGGGGAAGGTTTTTTGCACGCAATTCGGATCCAAGATTTTTACGTCCGGTACGCGCAGACCCGTCACGGCGAAGCTCATGGCCATGCGGTGGTCGTCGTAGGTCGCCACGGTCGCGGGCTCCACGATTCTCGGCGGTTCGATTCGAAGTCCGTCCCGACGTTCTTCGATCTTCGCACCGAACTTGCGAAGTTCCGTGGCCAGGTCCGCAATACGATCCGTTTCCTTGTGTCGGACATGCTCGATATTCCGGATTTCCGTAACGCCTTCAGCGAAAAGAGAGACCGCAGCCAAAGTTTGCGCGGTGTCGCTAAAGGCGTTCATGTCGATCGTAATACCCCGCAACGATCGTTCCGGCGGTCGGGAAACGCGGATTGAATCGTCCGACCAAAGGACGTCGCAACCCATTCTTTCGAGGGCGTCGGCAAAGGCCACGTCGCCCTGCAAGCTCCGCCGGGACAGACCCCGCACGGTGACGGAACCGCCGCAAACGGCCGCGGCGGCAAAAAAGTACGACGCCGCCGACGCGTCCGGTTCGATACGGTACGAACCCGGCGTTCGGTAGCCGGTTTGGGACTCGAAACGGAACTCGGAATAATCGTCGTCCCGGTCGACTTGAACGCCGAAATCGTTCATCATGGCCAGTGTCATGGCAATGTACGGCTTGGAAACGAGCTCGCCGGACACCGTGATTTTGACCGGCCCGTCCTGGGATGCCGCGGGAGCGGCCATGAGCAGGGCGCTGAGAAACTGGCTCGAAACGGAACCGGACACGGTCGCCAATCGCGGCAGTGCCCAAGTGAAACGGCCCCGGATTCCCTGGATTTTCAACGGCGGACAGCGGTCGTTGTTTTCACTGTACGCTTTTGCGCCGAGCTGGGCCAGCGCGTCCAGCAGATCGCCGATGGGCCTTTGATGCATCCGGGGTTTGCCATGAAGCCGGAAATTTCCGTCCGAAAAAGCGAGCGAGGCGGCGAGGAACCGGGCCGTCGTGCCGCTGTTCCCGACATCAATGTCGGCACTGCAATTCGGAAAGACGCCCCCCTGTCCCGCGACGGTCATCCGAGCCGAGGCCGATTCGTGTTTCACGTCCAGGCCGAGCCGGGTCAGGGCGTCAAAGAAGAGGCGGGTGTCGTCGCAGTCGAGGGCGCCTTCGAGAATGGTCGGGCCCGCTGAAAGAGCAGCGAGATTGAGCGCCCGGTTGGTGATGCTCTTCGAACCGGGCAGGGTTACGGTTGCATCCAAAGGGCCGCGAACTCGGATAGTTTGGAATTCCATGGTGGATCTGGGGAAAAAGGCTCGGTCAGGGAACCCGAATTATACCGCCAATAAAAAAAGGCGGAAAGCTCTCGCCTTCCGCCTTTTCGGATTTGCTTCCCATCGACGTGACATGCCGGGTACTACGCTTTGCGACGCCCCTGCTCTGCACGCATACCGGGTACCTTTTAGTAGCGACGATCCCGTCCGCCACCGCCGCCGCCATAACCACCACGTCCGCCGCCACCGCCCCGGGGGCGTTCTTCGCGCGGACGAGCTTCGTTGACGCGGAGTTCCCGGTCGCCGAGATTGAAACCGTTCATGGCGTTAATCGCGGCATTCGCTTCGTCGTTGTTGTTCATTTCAACGAAAGCAAAGCCTTTCGAACGACCGGTTTCGCGGTCCGTGATCACGTCAACCTGGCTGACGTTGCCGAATTCTTCGAACTTTTCGCGAAGTTCCGCTTCCGAGGTCCGAAAGGAGAGGTTCCCAACATAAATTTTCATCATATTACCTTGAGCCGTTTGGAGCAACACAATGGCGGAATCTTCCCTTAACGGCGACGAGAAAGAGCCCCGGATACCAGAAACAAAGGAGGTATCGTCCTACTTCCAGATAACGGATCGGCAAAGAGAACTGAGTCCACGTTTTGAACCGAAACCGACAGCACCACTCAACAAAACGTAAAACATTCAGTCAAAAAAGGGCTTTTATCATCCGATATTTAACCTTGTTTTTTTTCGTTGTCAAGCGGGGGTCGGTCAGAATGGTGTCAAAGTTCAAAAATAGGAAAGAATTTCGCGCAGAGACAAAAAAGGGCCCCTGGTTTTTGGCTCTGCAATCGTCCTTGAGGTCCGTCCCGGGGTTGCTTGCCGACCTTGGGGCTCGGGGTATAATGGCCGGTCATGTCGCAACCCTTCTTCGTGGCCCTGTGGGCGCTGCTTGCGGTTCTCTGCATCATCCTGGGAGGCATCCTGCTTCGCCGGGTCGGTCGTATCGACCCGGAAACGGACCACGGACTCCTCCGGCTGAACATCGATTTTTTGATGCCCTGCCTGATCTTGGATCTCATTCTCAAGTCCGATGCCTTTTCCGATCCGCAAAATCTCTGGTTACCGCCGTTGATCGGTTTCAGCCTGACCGGCATCGGGGTTCTCTGCGGTTTTGCCGTCGCTCTACTGCCGGGTAAAAGAACGGGTCTGTCCACATGGAAACAGAAACGGACCTTTGCGGCCTGCGTGGGAATTTTGAACTACGGCTTCGTGCCCATTCCCCTGGTCGCAGCTTTGTTTCCCGGCGATGTCGGGACCACGGGCGTGTTGTTCCTCATGTATCTGGGGGCGGAAATTTCCGTCTGGACCCTAGTCATTTTCAGCATGATGGGTCGGTTCGAACAAAAATTCTGGCGGCATCTGTTCAATGGCCCCATTCTGGCGATTTTCGTGGCCGTGCCGCTGAATTTGATCCTTCGCAGCGGTTGGATTCCGGCGTCTTTAGCTGAAACGGCAACGCCTTGTTTCGATTTCCTCTTCGGTCCCCGGGGCGCCGTCCATTTGGCCGGCCAGGCGGCGATTCCCATGTCGTTGATCGTGATCGGCCTGACGATTTCGGAATTTTTTCATCGTGCAAATTTCAGGGAACGACTGACAACGACGCTGCGTATTTCATTCTGGTCCTGCCTGATCCGACTGCTCATCATGCCATCGCTGTGCCTTTTGGCCGCCGTTTTTCTGCCGCTCACGCCGGAGATACGCAAGATTCTCGTGATTTACGGGGCCATGGGATCGGCGATTTTCCCCGTCGTTCTGACCCGACTCTACCAGGGCAACACGGAAACGGCCCTGGATACGGTGATGAGCAACACGCTCGTTTCCATCGCCACGCTCCCCGTCTGGGTCGCCGTGGGACTCTGGGCCATCCCCGGCTGAACACCGGCGCCGATTTGACAATCGCCGGTTTCCAAGCTAGAGTATGGGCGTAGCGTTTTATCATGCTGCAAGGCTCCGTAATCTCTTCTTCCTCGGCAATAGCGGCGTTTTTATGGATCCGCAACAATTTCAGGCTCATTATCGCAAACTCGTCGACGATTATCATTCCCATCGGATCGATTGGAACGTCTTCGAATCGCGGCTGTTCGTATTGATCCGACAGCGGACGCTCCAAGCGGTTGCGGACACCTTTCCCGCCTCGGTTTCACCATCGCAACCGGCGACATGGGAGGCAACGCCCAGACCGGCGCTGCCCGACATGCGGGCCGTGGCGGATTCTCTTGGCGCCTCATCGGGGCGTTTCCAGGTTCATTTCGCGGAAGAGCCCGTCCAGGCCCTTCCCCCACGGGCCGCGGACTTCGGGTTCACGAAAACCTTTTTTACCGAATCCGGTATCATGCCGCCCATGCGGGATATTCAGGCACCGGACCCGTTCCAAGGACTCGCGCGACGTGGAAGCCGATTCAGTCCCGGTACCATGATCGGCGGGGTATACCGTCTCCAGCGACCCATGGGGATGGGTCAGTGTGGCGAAACCTGGCGAGCGGAGGAAATTCAAACGGGCAATTACATCGTCGTCAAACCTTTGCCGCAGGCACTCCAGAACGACCGGAAAGCGATGAAGCGATTTTACCGCGTATTTCGCCGCATCGCCGCCCTTCGCCATCCGGGAATTTGCACCCCGCTTGGCATCGGCAAAGACTTGACAGTCGGGGCCTTTCTTGTTGAACCTTTTCTGGATGCCCGCTATCTGGACGAATATTACGAACAATATCGCGGTTTTTTCCAGGATTTTCCGGCTTCCGAAGCTCTGCGTCTGCTCCGGCCTATGGGTGAAGCGCTCGATTACGCCCACCGAAAAGGTGTTTCCCATCGGATGCTCAAGCCGCAAAACATCCTGGTCGGTCGGCACTGCGGCGTCATGCTCACCGATTTCCAGTTCACGCAAACGGTCAGAAGCGAACTATCCTTGCAAGGAATCGGTACGGAAGCGGTCGACCTGTCGCCTTGGCAGGCCCCGGAAATCTGGACGGCGAAACAGTTCGGCCCCGCCGCGGATCAATTTGCCCTGGGCGTAATCGCCTTCCGATTGCTCACGGGGAAACTACCCTTTCCGGGCCGGAATACGACGGAAATCCGGGACGCGATTCTTCATACCAAGCCGGTCGGTCTGGACAAACTGGACAAATCGGTTGCGGCGTCCATGGAACGGGCTCTGTCAAAAGAGACGGGCGACCGTTATCCGGGCGTTCGGGATTTTCTCGACGATCTTTCGACGGCTTTGACCGAAACGGAAGATTCAAGCGTTTTCGATGCCGACGAAGTTCGCGACGATTCCCGGCCCTGGCCGTTTCCGGATGATGACGAGCTTTACGACATGCCGATTGCCGCCGGTTCGACTTATCCCTACACGATTCCGCCCCAGCGGGTTCGGGGGGCTTTTTCTTTGCGGACCGTTGCCGCACTCCTGCTCGTTGCGTTACTTCTCATCTCGGCGAGCGGCGTGGCCGTTTGGCATGGAACCTCCCGTGGCCGGGTTGCATCGAATCCTGCCGAATCGGAGCTTGTCGAGAACCCGGTTGTTCCTGAGGAAATCGAACCCGTTGCCGAGGAGAAAGTTCTTCCAACGGACAACGATCCCACGACCTCGCTTCGCTCGTTGCGTTCGAGAGCCGCACGTCGACCGGTTTGGGGGGCGAACATCGTTCCCGTAAAAGAGGAAGAACTGCCGGAATTGACGAAAAAAGCACACGAGGGTAGCGTGGACGCTCAGCGGCGACTCGGAGAGGCGTACTTTTACGGCAAAGGGGTTTCCTCCGATTACGCCAAAGCGTTTGAATATTTTTCGCTCGCCGCCGAACAGGACGATCCGTCGGCCGTCTTCCACATTGCCCGGTGTTACGAACTGGGTCTCGGCGTGCAAAAGAGCGTGATCGACGCCATTGAACTCTTCCGTCGCGGCGCCGACCTGGGCTCCAATGAATGCCGCGAAGCACTCGTCCGATTGCGTGTGAACGATTGAGCGAAACCATTTCGCCCCGCCGGCCCGGAACATCGACGCGGGGCTGGTATTGGTCGGCTCTTTTCTGCTATAATGCTCGTCATGGCACCGCGTTTTGTTGTTCTGTTACACGAAAGCCCCCGGGGCGTCCACTGGGATTTGATGCTCGAAACCGGTGACCGGCTTGCGACTTGGGATGTTACGCCCGTCTGTGAACCCGATGCTTTGAACCGGCTCGAATCCTTTCGCTGTCGCGCGGTCCGATTGCCGGACCACCGTGTGGCGTACCTTGATTACGAAGGCCCCGTAAGCGGTAACCGGGGCAATGTTCGGCAACTGGACGCGGGCTCGTTCGAAACCCTGGGGCCGAACCACTATCGGCTTTCAGGCCGCTTTTTCCGGGGAATCCTGACTGCCGAAGATTCCGAAACCCTGATCTTTCAACTCGAAACCCAAGAGACACCATCATGCGAAACACCGTCTTGAACAACGCCGCAAAACTCCGGCTGTTCTTTGCCGCCGTTTTACTCGGCCTTTTTTCCGTAACCGTTTTTGCCGAAGACGTCAAACCCGAACCGGGCAAGCAGGTTCCCGGGAGCGTCGAATTGCCCGCCAGTACGAGCACCTGGATCTGGAGCCCCGAGGGAGCCAAGGATATCGGCAACCCCCGGCCGTTGGACGAAACGAAAACCGATACGGTCCGGTTCCAGATTTATCTCCCGCTGGATTACGAGGCCCAGGTCGAAAAAAACGGCGGCGCTCCCCTGCTGCTTTTCCTGCATGGAGCCGGTGAGCGGGGCAACACGCCGGAAGAAATCGGCAAGGTCAAAGTTCACGGTCCGCCGAAAATGCTCGAACAGGAACGCTTCCGTAAACATTGGCCCTGCGTGACCGTTTCGCCACAGTGCAAACACAATTTCGCCTGGTCGCCGGCGCAGCTTATGTTGCTGCTGGACCACATCGAAAAAGAATACAAAATCGACAAGAACCGCGTCTACGTTTCGGGAATCAGCATGGGCGGCTTCGGCACCTGGATGTGTTTGCAGGAGAACCCGACCCGGTTCGCCGCGGCCGCTCCGATCTGCGGCGGAGCGAAGCCCGAATGGGGCGAAAAGCTCAAGGACATTCCGATTTGGAATTTCCACGGCGGCAGCGACCGGCTCGTTGTGCCGGGTTATTCCGAAGGCATCGTCAGCGCCATCAAAGCCGCGGGGGGAAAGCGGATCATCTACACCGTTTACGAGGGCGTGGACCACGATTCCTGGACACGAACCTACGACAATCAATTACTGTACGACTGGCTGCTTTCGAACGCTCTCCCGCGCTAACGCCCGGGGGGCGGTGCTTTTCAAAATGCGATTTCGCCTCCATACGCTCGGTTGCAAGGTCAACCAATATGAAACGCAGTACCTCCGCGAGGGCCTGCTTCAGTTGGGGTACGTCGAGGCGAGCCAGGGCGACTCGGCCGATCTCTTGGTCGTCAACACCTGCACGGTCACGGCCGAGAGCGATTTGAAAAGCCGGAAACTCGTTCGAAAACTCGTCAAGGAAAATCCCGGGGCCGAAACGGTCGTCATGGGATGCTCCGTAACCCGAACGCCCGAACTCTGGGCCGCTCTGGACGGCGTGACCCGGGTCCTGACCGACAAGGCCGAAATCCCTGCGTTTTTGCAGCAACTCGGACTTCACGAGCCGCCGCGTGGGATCCGTTCCTTCGGTCCCCGGCACCGCGCTTTCGTCAAAGTCCAGGACGGCTGCCGCGTCGGTTGTTCCTATTGCATCATTCCCACGGTGCGTCCCGTCCTGAGAAGCCGGCCCGAAAACGATATTTTACACGAAATTCGAACGCTCGTCCGGGCCGGTTACCGCGAAATCGTTCTCACGGGAATTCACCTGGGGCATTACGGCCTTGATTTTCCCGGCGAAAATCGGCCCGATCTGGCATCGCTCGTCAGACGGATCGTTCAAACGGATATTGCCGAACCGTTTCGGCTCCGCATTTCCAGTCTGGAAGCCGTGGAAGTTTCCGACGAGTTGATCGATCTTGCGGTACAATTTCCGGACAAAATTTGTCCGCACTTGCACCTGTCCATGCAAAGCGGCAGCGACGACGTGCTGCGAGGCATGAAACGCCGCTGGCTTCGGGAGCCGTTTATGCGGCGCTGCGGGGAAATCCGGACTCGATTCGATCGCTTGGCCTTGACCACGGACGTCATTGTCGGCTTTCCCGGCGAAACGGATCGGCAATTCGAGGAAACCTGCGACGCCGTCCGGCAGCTTCGGTTTTCCAAGGTTCACGTTTTCCGATTCAGTCCGCGTCAGGGAACCCCTGCGGCCACGCTGCCGAATCGGGTTCCGCCGGAAGTTCAGCGGCGACGCGCCGAGCATCTTATTTCGCTGTCGGAAAATCTCCGGGTCGATTTTGCCCGCTCGCTTTTGGGCACCGTCCGGCCCGTTTTGCTCGAAACCGTACACGGCGGTACCGACGACCGTTATCTTGAAGTCCGCCTGGCCACACCGGGCAAACGGGACGAGCTGGGCCGGATCATTCCCGTCACCGTCCGCGATTTAGACGGTGACGTTCTTCTGGAAAGAGATCCCAAACAACCGACGTCTCAGGTTTTCGCCGGAAATTAGCCGACAAAAATTTGGTTTGGCGAAAGTGTATTCTCCGGATTCCCGCCTTCGCGGAAACGACGATCCCTGTTCAACGCAAAGCACACGAGCCGCCTGTTTTGAAGTCGCCAAACAAGTTCAATCGATCCTGGGAGAAAGGTTGACTTTTTCCGATGAAAACCGGATAATACGGCATGTCGCTTTTTTGCTTTCTTTGACACGGGGAAAAAACCATGCCGTATCGCATTTTGCTCGTCCTGTTTTTGTGCGTTATTCCGTTTTCTTTCACCGCCGCCCAATTTGAAGCCGAAGAAATCGCCGAGGAGGAAACCACGGGGCTCACTCAGGCGGGCAAGATCGAGCCTTACGATCTCCGGCTCGAATTTCTGACCGAACCGCGCGGCATCGATGAGCTCCGGCCCCGGCTCTCCTGGAAGTTGCGCTGCGTGGAAGGCGTTACGGAAATAGGGCAGTTTCAATCGGCCTATCAAATCGTCGTCTACAAAACCAAGCGAACCACCCCCGCGCTTTCGGAGCCGGTCGATACCGTTTGGGATTCCGGCCGGGTCGAATCGAAATCGCAGTTGGTCGAATACGCCGGGAAACCGCTGGAGCCCAAGTCGGAATACACCTGGACCGTGACCGTCTGGGACAAGCCGGTTGACGTGGCCCGGCCCTCATCGGCGATTTTGGCAACTTTCAGTACGGGAATGTTCGCCACGGAAGCGGACCCGAACCCCTGGAAGGGCCAGTGGATCGGCCTGGATCAGTTTTCGCTGGAAGACGATGAGGAAAAGAAAAACGTGCTTACTCTCGATCACGGGGCGTGGATTTGGATCGACGAAAAAGGAACTCGCGACGCTCCTGTCGGCAAGACGGCGTTTCGTCGTGTCTTCTCGACCGACCCGGTTTCGTATGAAATCACTGCATCGCTTGTCGGTGAAACCGGTCCAATTGGGTTCGAGAATCTTAAATCCGCCTGGTGGACGCTGACGGCAGACAATTCCTTTACGGCATATTTGAACGGCGAAAAGGTCGGTTCTGGTTCGAACTTCAAATCGGCGCAGGTTTTTGACGTTACAAATAAATTGCGGAAGGGAAAGAATGTTCTTGCCGTGGAAGTCGACAATCACGGCGATGGTCCGAACCCGGCGGGGACGCTTGGCGTGCTGCAAATGATTTTGGAGGGTCATCATGGAATTCGTGTGCTTTCCATCGTCGGAACGAACGATTCCTGGAAAGTGCTCGAAGGCTGGAAAGATGAATATGCCCAACCCGATTTCGATGATTCCACGTGGAAAAACGCCGTAAAAATCGCGGACCTTGGCGGTGGTCCCTGGGGTGAAATCACCGTGGGCACTGTGTGGGCCAGCCCGCCGGCTCGGTATCTACGGAAAGAGTTTTCTCTCGAAGACGGCAAGGAAATTGTCCGCGCTACAGCCTACGTTGCAGGGCTCGGCTATTATGAGTTTTATTTGAATGGAAACGGATTATTCCGAAAATCGGATAAAGTGGGCGACCATCTTCTTGATCCCGTTTTAACCGATTATGACAAGCGGGTTCCATATGTCACCTATGAAATCGATCCCAAAAAGATTGTCAATCTCGTCATGGGAGACAGTAAAGGGACGTTTCGCACCGGGCCGAGCGACATAGGTGTCATTCTTGGCAACGGGCGATTCTATGCTCCGAGAACGAACGAGCCTGCCCCGACGCGGAGTTTCGGCTTCCCGAAATTATTTTTCCAATTGGAAATCGAGTACAAGGACGGAATGATCCAGACGATTGCCAGTGACGAAACCT
>JBEBTM010000045.1:0-14921 GCA_040393745.1 Thermogutta terrifontis
TGGAACGTAAACTTCGAACCCTTTCGGTTTGAGCTGCGAGGAACGCCGTTCGGGCACGTTGGTGTGTTTCCCGAACAGCGGGCCAACTGGCGGCGGATCACGACGACTTTGGCCGCAGCGCTGCCGGGGCGGATCAATCCGCCTCGAATTTTGAACCTGTTTTCTTATACCGGCGGCAGTTCGCTCGCCGCGGCTCTGGCAGGACCGAATATCGAAGTCGTTCATCTGGACGCAGCCAAAAGCGTGGTTGATTGGGCCAGCCGAAATGCCGCTTTGAACGGGATTTGCGGCGATGGTGATTCACTACCGGACCGGGGCCGGATCCGCTGGATCGTTGAGGATGTCCGCAAATTCGTCCAACGGGAACTTAAACGAGGCAATCGCTACGATGCCTTGATCCTTGATCCGCCGAGCTACGGGCACGGTCCGAAAAAGACGGCGTGGAAGATTGAGGAACACTTGCCGGGCCTGCTCACCGATTTGGCCGGGCTCCTGAGCGAACAACCGATCATGGTCCTTTTCACGGCCCACAGCGATGGTTTTCCGGCATCCCGACTGGCAAAAATGCTCACCGAAGCCGGTTTTTCAAGTCATTTACGGGCAACGACTTTCGATATGACAATCACTTCGAAATCGGGTGGAATTCTGCAGGCGGGTTGCGGAGTGACCCTGACACCAGCCATTTTGAAATAACCTGTTCAAAGAGTCCAAGTGAAGGCGGTACTCCGCCGAAACTTGGAGGTCGAAACATCCCGGTGCTTGATGTTCGCTAACGGGCGTCTCCGAGTCTCTGCCTGAAATTTTCTCCCTATTTTGAATTTTGACATCGTCCTGTCGTCCTGGGGCATCGGCTTGCGTCTTTTTCGAATAGGCGATAGAATCTGTATACGGGGAGGGTCGCCGATCTCGTTTTTCTTTTCCCTTCCGCACCCGGAGGTTTGATGAGCAAGGACAAAAAATTCAGCATCCTGATTGCCGACAACGAAGAAACGAACCTTGATCTCCTGCTGCGAATTCTGGGTGACCAATACATTGTTTTTCCGGTGAAATCCGGTGCGGCGGCGATCCAAAAGACGGTCGAGTACCTTCCTGATCTGGTTTTGTTGGATGTCGTCCTGTCCGACATAAATGGCTTGGAGGTCCTTTCGGTCTTGAAAGAGCACGAGAAAACGCAAAAGATACCCGTCATTTTCACAACCGGCTTGAACTCGGCCGACGACGAAGAACGGGGACTGCGGCTGGGGGCCGCCGATTATGTGTTGAAGCCGTTTTCGCCCGCCATCGTGAATGCCCGGGTCAAGACGCAAGTTCGTATCCTGGAGCAGATTCAACTGATCGAGGAGATGGGTATGCTTGATTCCCTGACAGCGATCCCGAACCGGCGCTGTTTCGACTCCCGGTTTCAAGCGGAATGGCGGCGAAGCTTGCGGGAAAAGGTTCCGATCAGCCTGGTTTTACTCGACTTGGATCGATTTCGAGAATATAACGAAGCTCATGGACGTCCGCAGGGAGATTTGATTCTCCAGTCGGTGGCCAAGTTGCTGGAAGCGACCATCCGGCGTCCGACCGATCTCGCGGCCTGTTTCGGAGGCGAGGAATTTGTTGTTTTACTGCCGAACACCGACTTGAATGGAGCTTTGATGATTGCGGAAGCGATTCGAAACAACGTCAAATCTCTTCGAGCATCGGTGACCGGTCGATCCGTCGGCCTGACAGCCAGCGTCGGTATCACATCGGTTGTTCCGGACAAGAATGCATCGATGGACTATTTTTTTGCCGAAGCCGCCCGATTACTGCGAATAGCCAAGTCCGAAGGAGGGGATCAGATTGCCTCCTAGGCTCGGCGTGACATGCCGGGAACCCCATCCGACTCAAAAATATCGCTCAACCCGGCGTCGAAGAACGCCAATTTATCACCTTATGAAAACAAACTCTTGGGAAAACAGCCCCATGATGCGGGCCGCTCGCTGTGAAACCACCGATTCCGTCCCTGTTTGGCTGATGCGCCAGGCGGGACGGTACATGCCGGAATATCGGGCCGTCCGAGAGCGGGTTTCCTTTCTCGAACTCTGCAAAACACCCTCGTTGGCCGCCGAAGTCATGCTTACGGCCGTGGATCGGCTCGGGGTCGACGCGGCGATCATCTTCTCGGACATCCTGCTCATTCTGGAACCGATGGGGTTGGACCTGGAATTCCTACCCGATGACGGGCCAAGAATCACACGTCCGATCTCAAATCCCTCCGATGTCGAAACGCTCCGGGAGCTGGAATCGGCTTCGCAGTTGCATTATGTCATGGACACCGTCCGTTACACCCGGGAGGGCCTGAATCCGCTGCTGCCGCTGATCGGCTTCACCGGCGCTCCGTTCACGCTGGCTGCCTACGCCGTCGAAGGCGGGGGAAGCAAGAATTTCCACCGCGTCAAGTCGTTCATGCACCTGTACCCGGTCGAGTGGAAGGCGATGATGAAGAAATTCGCGATTTCCACGGCTCGATATCTTAACGGACAAGTCCAGGCCGGTGCCCAGATCGTCCAGATTTTCGACAGTTGGGTCGGCTGTCTCTCCGGGGAGGATTATGCCAAATATGTCCAGCCATATTCCAAAATGCTGATCGACCTGATCCTGCCGGGTACGCCGATCATCCATTTCGGGCCGGGCAATCCGATCCTGTTGCCGAATCTTCGCGATGCCGGCGGACATGTGATCGGTGTCGACTGGCGAATTCCCATTGATAAAGCCTGGGAGATCGTCGGACCGAACTGCGCGGTGCAAGGCAATCTCGATCCGGCGATCCTGTTGACCAACCGTGAAATCATTCGGCGACACGTCCAGCATATCATTCGGATTATCGAACGCCGACCCGGATTCATTTTCAACCTCGGTCATGGAATCATGCCGCAAACGCCGGTGGAAAATGCGATCGCCCTGGTCGAAGCCGTCCATGAGTTCGGCCGAACCGTTTAGCGGGATGAACCTTCCGACCTCCATCCGAGTTTTTTCCGCCATGAAACCGATTCAAACCGTTTTTTTCGGGCTTCTTTCCGTTTTTTTCGCAACGCAAACCCTCGCGGACCGGTTGGATGACTTTTACACCCGGACACTGCCCGCGGTGGACGCCTTCATGAAGCGGCTCGCCCCGGAAGGAACGCCGGAACCTTGGGACAATCTCGGCGTCCGCTCTCTGATCGATCACGCCTATATCCTTGCCTTGGCTAATGTTGATTTGCCCGAGGAAAGGCAGCCCTCGCTGGAGCCCGTGGTCCTGCTTTTCGCCCTGGCCGAGGAAATGCAGGATAAAGACCCCGAAAGCCGGACGTTCGGCAATTTCCGATGGTACTGGCGTACGCCCGAAGTGACGGACCGCAATGCCGTGGAATTCGTCGCCTCGCATGCCTTGCCCATCTGGTTCGAAGCCCGGGATAAGCTGCCCCCCGAAGCCCGCGCGGCGCTGGCCCGGATGCTCCACCGAAGTGTAGACGGTTGCATCAAGCACCGGGTTCGGTCCGATTACACGAACATCGCCCTTTACAATATCGTTCACTTAATCCTGCTCGGGCAGATTTTCGATCGGCCCGACGCCGTTCGGGAAGGCGAAAACCGACTCCAAGCCCTCCTGCTCGCCGTTTGGGATCACGGCATCTTCGAGTACAACAGCCCGACGTATTACGCCGTGAACGTCGACGCTCTCCAACTCGGCTTGCGTTACGTTCGCAGCGAATCGACGAAAAAGACGTTCCGCTGCCTGCTCGACTGGCTCTGGACCGACATGGCGCTAAATTGGTACAAGCCGGGCTTGCGGCAATCCGGGGCGCAGAGCCGAACCTACAATTACCTTCATGGCGTGGCGGATTCGACCCGACTGTTCGACCTTGCCGGGCTCGCTCCGCGCGATCCGGCGGCCCGGAACGTCACCTGGCTGAATAGTTTGCACGGGCTCTATCAACCGACCAAGGAAATTCTCGCCCTGTCGGATCGTTATCCCCGACTGGTCACGCAGCGCTGGGGGGCCGGACCTGGCCAGTGGCGGACATCCTGGATCCAGGAGGATATCGTCCTTGGAATCGCCGCCGCGCCGTACCGTTATGCCCGGCAGAACATGGTTCTCACCGTCGATTTGGCCGACTTCGATGAAAGGCCCGGTAAGCCACCCAAGCCGCTACCCCGGTGTTATTTCATCGCCGACGGTCGCGAAGACCCCTACGGCGTGAAACGTTATCCGACTTCAACCGCGGGCCATCAAAAGGCGCTGCACATGGAAGCGTTCTGGATCGCCGCCCAGCGAAACGGCGATGCCCTGGGAGCCGTTATGTATACGCCGGAATCGTTCGTCGATCCCATGCTGACCGGCGTGCGGTCGCATTTCGTGTTTCGAAAAACTGACGCCATATTTTTGGACGGAATTTCTATTGAGCTTGGCAAAGAACCGATTGCCGTTGAAAACAAGCCGGTCGTACTGCGCTACGGTAATCGGGCCGTTGGAATTCGAATACTCTGGACCCGGCATCGAAACGGGCAATCGCCGTCCGCTTATCTCGTCGACGACGGGAACGAATACGGCGTGAACAGGTTGACCGTCGACCACTGGCCGCAAGGTGAGCCCGTTTCCCCGGACGGCGTAACCACGCTGCCCGGCGCGGCGTTTTTCATTCGTGTTGCGCAAAAAATCGATTCGAAGCACGACTTCCAAGCCTGGTGCGATACCTTCGCCGCCGTGAAGATCGAAGAATCCGTCGTGGGCGACGATTCGCTGGACTTTCGAATCGCGGGATCGGACGGGCCCGTTGAAATCCATGCCCGTGATCTCAGGCTGCCTCGGTACACCGTGGAAACACTGCCCGGCGGGCCGAACGGAACCCTGGAATGCGACGGTAACGAACTCGGCCGTCCTTTACTCCAGGAGATTCCCTTGGTCGATCGCTACGCACGGAAACTCGCGGCATTGAAACCGATTGCCGTTTCGGCCGAGCCCGTTTCCTGGGAAGCGGAAGATGGTGTCGGATTTTACCGGGAGTTGGTTGAACCGGACGACGCGGCGTCCGGCGGATTTTGCGTTCGCGTGAACGGCGATTTCTCCTGGGATTTCGACGTTAAGCAAGCCGGGCGGTATTATCTCTGGGCTCGCGTTCACGCCGAGGATCCGCAACACGATTCGTTTTTCGCTTACTGGAACGAAAAATCACCGTCTAAAAATCCCGTGCCGCAGGGCGGCGCCTGGCATCTCGGGTCCGGCAAAGACTGGCGTTGGATTCCCCTCACTCTGGATAACGGCAAAAAGCCCGCCCCCTTGGAATGGACGTCGGGGATCTGGCGTCTGACATTGCAACCCCGGGAACAGGATGCCCGCGTGGATCGATTCTTCCTGACAACGGACCCCGACGAAAAACCGCAACAATAAAGGACGATCATGCCCGAACTCCTCGCCCCCGCCGGTAGCGAAGAAGCCCTGTACGCCGCGATGGAAAACGGGGCCGACGCCGTTTACTTCGGACTTGCGGGCCCCGATAATTTCAATGCCCGGGTCCGCGCAAAAAACATTCCGCTCGAAAACCTGGATGCAACCATGGGCCTGTTGCACCGGCGTGGCGTGAAAGGTTACGTCACGCTCAACACGCTCGTCCGCTGCGACGAACTGCCGGAAGTTGAAAATCTGTTACGTCAAATCGCCTCGGCCGGTGTGGACGCCATTATCGTCCAGGATTTCGGACTCGCTCGCCTGGCCCGGCGACTGTGCCCCGAACTGCCGATTCACGCTTCGACCCAGATGAGTCTGACGTCCCGGTTCGCCATCGAAACGGCTTGCACACTCGGAATACAACGAGTCATTTTACCCCGGGAATTGTCGATTGAACAAATTCGCAGGCTCCGTGAAAAGGCAACCGTGGAACTTGAGGTCTTCTGCCATGGAGCGCTTTGTATGAGCTTTTCGGGGCAATGTTACGCCAGCCTGGCTCTCGGCGGACGCAGCGCCAATCGGGGTCGCTGCGCCCAGCCGTGCCGGATGTCTTACGATCTGCTCGACGCCGAAACCGGCCGGCTCTTGACCGACTCCCGGCAGCTATTGAGTCCTTGCGATTTGGCGTCGCTGCCGCTACTCCCGGAATTGATCGAGACGGGCGTTCACTCGCTGAAAATCGAAGGTCGGTTGAAACCCGCGGAATACGTCGCCGAAGTTACCCGGATTTATCGCCAGGCGATCGACCGTTACGAAAACGAAAAGTCGGGTCGGAAAATCGCCGAACCCTCGGACATGGCCGAAGAACGACGGCGCTTGGAGCAAAGCTTTTCACGCGGCTTTTCCACAGGTTGGCTCGAAAACACGGATCCCAAACGGCTTGTACCGGGTACGGTCATGTCGCACCGCGGCGCGGCCCTGGGTACGGTCGTCGAGGTGCGGCGAGACGCCGTGGTTGTCACACTCACGGCCCCCGTGCGGCGCGGTGACGGCGTGCTGTTCGAGAACGACGAAAATCCGGAAAATTCACAGGGCGGACGTGTGTACGAAATTATCCGACGCCGTGAATCCGTTCGTGAAGCTCCTGAGGGCGCCCGGGTTCTTTTGACCTTTGCCAACCATTCCATCGACGACCGCTACGTCCACGAAGGACAATCCGTGCGAAAAACAGACGACCCGCACCGGGAACGGGAAATACGGAAGGGCCTGAAATTCAAGGCCGAAATGCGATCCGAAGGCGACCGGCTTGCGGTGGACCTGGATGTCCGTGCGATCACCGGCAAGCCGCTTATCGTCGAGGCCCGATGTGAAAACGGCGCAATGTGCCGCTTGACTTCGGACGATCCTCTCGAAGAGGCAAGGAAACACGCCCTGTCGCCGAAAACGCTCCGGGAACAATTCGCGCGTCTCGGCGAAACGGATTATTTTCTGTGCGAAATCACAACGACTATCGAAGGCGGCCCCATGGTCCCGCTGAGCGTTTTGGGTTCGCTCCGAAAAAAAATGATCGAATTGCTGGACTCGCAAAAAAGCGAGCCCGAACCCCGGCCGGTCCGTTTCGGAGACGCCTTGGATGATTTGCGAACGGAAAACAGCGAGCATTGGCGAGCCGATCCCGAGGGTGAAACCGATTCGGCACCCGTCTTCCATCTCCAGCTTCATGACGCCGGACT
Organism: Thermogutta terrifontis; assembly: GCA_040393745.1. Lineage (GTDB taxonomy): Bacteria > Planctomycetota > Planctomycetia > Pirellulales > Thermoguttaceae > WRKP01. Next base: position 7,129 of record JBEBTM010000045.1, read on the forward strand.
CTTTCGGGACGAGATTTTGATGCGAAAAATCATCGCCGCCGGTTGCCGGTCTTTTTACGGAGAATTTCGCGAAATCGCCGATTATCGTTACGCTGTCGATTCCGTCCGGAATCTCGGCGGTGAATTCGTCGCGGTTTTACCCCGCGTGATCAAGCCGGGCGAAACCACGGTGCTGAAAAAAATCCTGGCTGCAAATCCCGACGGCGTTCTCGCGCGAAATCTCGAAGAAGTTTCACTCGGTAACGAGCGGCAAATCCCCGTGATCGCCGACTTTTCGCTCAATGTCGTCAACGATTTATCGTTTCGACAACTTCTCGACTGGGGCGTCTCCCGAATCACGCCCGGCTGGGATCTCACGCCGGAGCAACTCGCGGTGATGCTCGACTTCGTGCCCGGCCATCGCATTGAACAGGTTCTCACGGGCCGGATTCCGCTCTTTTTCATGGAACATTGTCTCTGGCGGGGGAATTCCCTGACCCAAGGGCCCGACCGAAACACCTGCGGCCGGGTTTGCCGGGTGAAACCGCTTCAAATCCGGGATCGCCGCGGCGCGCTGCATTGGGTTCGCAGCGACATCTTCTGCCGGAACATCATTGAAAATTCGCAGCCGCTGGACGAACCGATTCCGCTGTCGGGCGTGAAGCATTTCCGCATTCAATGGGATGCCCGGCTCGGCGACCCGAGCCCGCTGGATACGCTGCAAAAAATTCTTCAGCGTCATCTGTTTTAATCGCAACCCATCTCCCCGCAATCTCATGAAAACTCCCCCGCTTTCCCATCGCCTGTTTTGCGTCCTGTTTTTTACGGTCGTTTCACCCCCCGCGATCTTCGCTCAATTCGATTCGGATCCGATTGAATTGGAGCGGCGAGAGCGGGAGTGGGAACGCGCCAACGATCTTGAGTCGAAAGGCGGGTATCCCCCTTTTGGCCACCCGGGGCACGCTCGGGACGCACTTTTCGAGGATTTTGTTCCGCCGTCGAAATTAACGAGCGATAATACGGAAGCGTTTTTCGCGAACATGCCCGAGAAAACCCATGACAGGTGCCGGGACAAGCTCGTCGAACTGGAAGCGACCCTGAACGAATTTTTCGATCATCGCAAGGAACTCTATCTGCTCGTCCGGTCTCTTTTCGAAACGGTAGAAGACCGCACCAGCGACGACACAACGTATGAGAATAACCGTGAAGATACCGTCCGTGATGAGTTCGATACCATTTACGATCAGGCCTACGAGGCGTTCACTCGTTATCCGGACGTTTACGATCCCGCGCGGAAGTCAGACTACTGGCGGGAATCGGCGGAAGATTTCATCGAAATCCTTGATCGCCGAATCGCTTGGCTGAAGAAGCAGGAAAAGGACGACGCCGAAGAATTCAAACGCTTGCATGCCCTTGATCCGAGCCTGCGAGCCCAGGCCCTGCGGCCGGAACAACGGGAACATTGGCTTTTTTCCCACTTGCCCGACTGGACCTCGGCTTCGCTGGATGAGCTACCGGAAAAACGCCGGGAGCGACTGGCCGCCGGAAAACCGGCCTATGTCAATCCCTTTTTGGACTGTGGACCGCTCACGCCTTCAACGGAAACTCGCCTGATGATCCATGCGTTCATGAAGCACGAAACTGGAAAACCGCAATCTTGGCCGGAATTGGAATCGCTGGGGCTCACGGCCCGGGACATCGAAGGTTGGGACGGCTCGACCAGCCTGGAAAACATGGCCCGGGAACTCGTCGCGGCGCTCTGTCACGGCGGGATTGCGCCGGAATACTGGACCGCGGCGGCTGAGTTAGAGCCGCCGAAAATTCATTTCCGGCTTGATCCGTTCATCTCCGATACGCCGGAAACGAAAGACGCATACCGGGCCGCCAAGGAGAATTTGCACAATAACGCGATTTACCAGGCCCTGGCCGGTCGCCGTTTTGCGAAAACGCACGAAGCCATCGTCAACGTGATCGAAGGCCGCCGGAAACTGTCCTTTTCCACCCGCATGCCCTCCCGGGACGAACTCGACTTGGCCGAGAAAAACGGCGTCGAATTGCTTTGCACGCCCTTCACGCAGGACGCTTTCGTGTTCCTCGTCAATCGTTACAATCCCGTGGAAAACTTGACGGTCGAACAAATTCGTGACATTTACGCGGGAAAACTCGACGACTGGAACGAGGCCGGCGGCTTCGGTAAAATCGTGGCCCTGGGGCGCAACCGAAATTCGGGCAGCGAAGAACTGCTGCGTGAAATCGTCATGAAAGACGTGCCCGTGCGTGACGATCTGTTGGACATGATCATCACATCCATGCAGGGCGTTTTCGACCAACTGGCCGCAAGCAGCGGCGCGATCGGCTACACCGTTTGGTATTATGAGCGAACCATGGTGGATAGTTCCGCGTCCCGGGTTATCAAGGTGAACGGCGTCCAGCCGACTGCGGAAACAGTGGCTTCCGGAGAGTATCCTTTCGCCTATCAAACCGTGCTCATCCGTCAGAAACCGAAGGCCGATGAAGACGAACGGACCGAAACCTTCGTCCGCTGGATGCTCGGAAAAGAAGGCCAGAATTTCGTGCTGAAATGCGGTTATGTACCCTTGGACGCGGCCGAGCCCCCCAAAAAAGGCAACAAGTCCCCGGGCTTTCGCCAGTAACTAATACCGCAACGCAATGAGTTGACATTGCCCTGAATGTTGAAAATGTTGTAAAATACGTTTTCCATGGAGTTTGCCTCTGCGGAGGAACGCCGAAATGGACACGAAATCGGCTGGAAAACTCGTGCCGTTGACCGGATATCGATACAAAAACAATTACGGCGTCTGGAACGTTGCTCTTCCAAAGAGGTATCCGGGCCGAACACGCCAAGGATGCCGAGGTCATGAACAAAAAAACTGACAGCGGCTTTGCCACAATTCCCGGAAAGCGAGAATGTCTGTGTGGTGAAAAGCCGATTCTTTGGAAAAAAAATGGGGATCCAAATTTTCCGCCGTTCAAATCGCGTGATGTGAATCATTTTTTCCCAAAGACGGTGTGTCCCGGTAAAAAAATATTTACAACCGATTGAATGAGCTCAGATTTTCCGCTACAATTGTCAAAAGAACGCCTCTTGTTTGCTTTTTGACTCCCGTGGTCAGCATTGGAGGCATCCTTTAGGAAAATAGTTCACTTTTTGAAAGGAGCCTCGTATTGAAGCATCTTTCGATTCTTGGTGCATGTAGATTTCAGCCATACAACGCGGATTCTTCGTATATACTTGATTGGCTCGGAATATGAGTCGAAACGTGACGTGGTGATTGTCACGCGTTTGTTTTTTTGCGACACGCCGTCTTGGTCGGTATAAATAGTATTGTTTGCCCCCCACCTTCTCTTTTTTGAAAGGAGCACCCATGAGACGAGTTTTTTCCACCGTTTTGTGTCTTTTCGCGTTTCCCCTCTTCGCTCAACAGTCGGTTCCCGTACCTCCCATGAACGCGACGCCCGTTACGGCGAAAATGAACGCCGAGGTACTGAAAAACCTTCCTTTCGACGACACGCAGGATTTCGAGGACGCCCGTCGCGGTTTCATCGGCACGGTCCCCGACCTGGTCATCAAGCGTAGCGACGGTATCGTCTGCTGGGACATGAAAAGTTATGATTTCATCAACGGCAAAGACGCTCCGGCAACGGTCAATCCGAGCCTCTGGCGGGTTGCGCAGATCAACAACATGCACGGCCTTTATAAGGTTACGGACAACATTTACCAGGTGCGCGGCTTTGATATTTCGAACATGACGATCCTTGAGGATGAAAAAGGGATCGTCGTCATCGATCCGCTGATCAGTTCCGAAACGGCCAAGGCGGCCATCGAACTGTATTACGCGCACCGCCCCAAGAAGCCGGTTCTGGCGGTCATTTATACGCACAGCCACACCGATCATTACGGCGGTGTTCACGGTGTGATCGGCGAACACCCGGAGCCTGACAAGGTCAAGATCGTCGCGCCGGATCAGTTCATGGAGGAAGCGGTCAGCGAAAACGTCTGGGTCGGAAACGCCCTGTCCCGCCGCGTGCAGTACGCTTATGCCACGATGCTCGCCAAAAATGAAAAAGGCCAGGTCGATGCCGGGCTCGGCAAAACGACTTCGTTCGGGACTGTCGGTTTGGTGCAGCCAACGCAGCTCATCAAGGAAAATGGTCCGTTCAAAATCGAAGGAATCGACTTGGTGAATTTCGAATTCGAAGCCTTGATGGTTCCCGGCACGGAAGCTCCGGCCGAGTTTATCTTCTATCTGCCGAAACAAAAAACGCTCTGCGTAGCCGAGGATGCGACACATACGCTTCATAATCTCTACACGCTTCGCGGCGCCCAAGTCCGCAACGCCGTGAATTGGTGGAAAGGGCTCGATAAGTGCATCGCGGCTTACGGCAAGGATGTTGAAGTTGTTTTTGCACAACATCACTGGCCGACTTGGGGGAATGAGAAGATCAACCGCTACCTGGGGAAACAGCGTAATGTGTACAAATACATCCATGACAGGACGCTGTTCCTGATGAACCAGGGATACACGATGCTTGAAGTCGGTGACATGGTAAAACTGCCGCCGGGGCTTGACCGTGAATGGTCGGTTCGCGATTATTATGGCAGCGTAAGCCATAACGCCAAAGCCGTATACCAGCGCTATTTAGGTTGGTACGACAGCAACCCTTCCAATCTGCATCCGCTTCCGCCGGAACAGGCCGCCAAGAAATTCGTCGAATACATGGGCGGCGCCGACGCCGTGATCGCCAAGGCGAAAAAGGATTTCGAAAAGGGCGAATATCGCTGGGTCGCCGAAGTGTTGAATAAGGTCGTTTTCGCCGACCCCGAAAACAAGGAGGCGAAAAATCTCTTGGCCGACGCTTTGGAACAGTTGGGTTACCAAACGGAAAACGGAACCTGGCGAGGTGAATACCTGGTCGGCGCTTACGAACTGCGCAACGGTAAGCCCGTGCTCCCCGAGAGCGTGTCGGTGGCGAGCCCGGAAACGCTGGCCGCGATGAACGTCGAAATGCTGCTCGATTTCATGGGAATTTCGCTCGACAGCGACAAGGCGGCGGGCAAGACGCTGACGGTTCATTGGACGCTGCCCGACGTGAAGGAAAAGCATTGGATCAGCCTGGAGGATTCCGTACTGATTCATCGGACCGTCAAGGAATACGACGGCACGGCGGATGTTTCCGTAACGATGGATCGTGCCTTGCTGAACAAACTGCTCACGAAGGAAGCGAAATGGACCGACGTCGAAAAGGAGGTTAAAATCGAGGGCGCCGTCGATAAATTGAAAGAAGCGCTCGGTTTTCTCGTGACGTTTACACCGGATTTCAATATCGTTACACCGTGAACGAGCATGAAAAAGCATCGGACGAAACGATGCATTACGTATTGAGTGTCAACCACTTTTTTAGGAGGCAAAACATGACCAGAAAAATTTCTTGGCGGATGATCGCATTCATGGCGGTCCTCCTCGCCTTGGCGACCGGGGTTCCGGTCCAGGCGCAACGTTTTGGCGGCGGTCACATCGGTGGCGGCTTGGGCGGCGGACTGGGCGGTGGCGGTTTCCATCCCGGAATGGGCGCCGCGAATTTTGGCGCCGGGTCGGTCGTTCACCGTGATTTCAGCCCGCCTGCCGGACTGTCCCGTCCGAGTATTCCACAGAATTTCCAACGCCCCAGTTTGCCGAGTATGCCGCAGCACCTGAATCTGCCGAACCGAATCGGCGGCGATGGCGGCATCCACAAACCTGATTTCTCCGGCGGTATTCGGCCCGGTGAAGGCGGTGCGGGAACACACCGTCCCAATCTTCCTGACGGTATTCGTCCCGGTGAAGGTGGCGCAGGAACACACCGTCCTAATCTTCCTGATGGTATTCGTCCCGGTGAAGGTGGTGCGGGAACACATCGTCCCAATCTTCCTGACGGCATTCGTCCCGGTCAGGGCGGATCCGGTGAACGACACATTCCCTCAAGACCGGATGGTGAACCCGATTGGAAAAGTTGGAAGGATTTTAATCCGAAACAGATCCACAATACCGTAATCAACAAATTCCAGCCGAACCAAACGACAATTGACAATGTTCGGAAGAATTTCAATAACCACGCGATCGGCGGTGATATCTGGTCGACGAACTGGTTCGCTAATCATCCTGACGCTTGGCGTCCGGGGCACGGCCCTCATCCGCCGGGCCCCGGACCGCACCCCGGTCCCGGCCCCGGTCCGCACCCGCCGGGACCGATGCCGCCTCCGCCACCGCCGGGATATTGGTGGGGACATCCGGGTTGGAATAACGCTTGGGGTTGGTTCGGAGCCGGCTTCTTCGCCGGAGCCGTGACCGATGCCGTTTTGGCACCGATTCCGTACGATTATGGCGGCAACATCGTTTACGAAGGCGATACCGTCTATGTCAACAATGTACCCTATGTCGGCGCAGACGAATATTACCAACAAGCCCAAGACCTGGCTAACTCGGGCTCCGATGAAGCGGTGCAGTCCGCAACGACCGATGCCCAACCCGCGGCTTCGGATACCGCGGCAACATCGCAGAAAGTTGAAGACCAGTGGATGGCGATGGGAACGTTCGCCGTCGTTGCCGATGGAAAACAGACGGACAGCAAACGCATCCTTCAAATTGCGACCAACAAACAAGGACAGGTTCGTGGTAATCTCGTTGACACGGAAACCGATAAAGCGATCGAGCTATACGGTGCCGTGGATCCGAAAACGCAACGAGTCGCTTTCAAATTGAAGGGCAATGACGATGTCGTCGCCGAATGCGGGCTTTGGAATCTGACGCAGGAGACGGTATCGATGCTTGTCCATGTCAATCGGGACAAGACCGAGGAACGGACCCTGATTCGATTGAAAGATAAAGATGCAGGTCAATCCGATCCCCCGGCAACACCTGCCGTGGCGCCGTAAGGCATGCAAGGCTTACCGATGCCTGACATCGGTAAGCCTTTTTTTGTCTTTTTGAAAGACGAATCACTCCCCGGAGTACCGGTCAAATGGGCTTTTATTAACGCCAAAACATGCGTATTATTTACCGGTGAAAACCCTACATCATGACGTAAAACAGGATGCAGAAAAAGTGGGCCGTGGTTCCCGCAAGGACGAAAATGTGCCAGATCGTGTGGTTGAACGGCAAAGAACGCCAGAGATAGAACCCGACCCCCAGTGTGTAAAGGGCACCGCCGAGCACGAGCCAGACAATCGCTCCCAGGGGTAGCGTATCGTACATCGGCTTCAAAAGAAAGATGCCGAACCAACCCATGGCGAGATACGTGATTGTCGTAACGTACTTCATACTCCCCTTGGCGAGGATCTTGAATACGATGCCCGCGATGGTGAGTCCCCAGACGAGTCCGAAGATCGTCCAAGACAAGACGGGATACGTCTGACGCAATGAAACCAGGCAAAACGGCGTGTATGAACCGGCAATCAGGGCGTAAATAGCCATCTGGTCACAGGCCCGGCACACGAGTTTCACGCGAAGATTCGTAACGGCATGGTAAATCGTGGACGCGGAATAGAGAATGATGACCGTGGCCCCGAAAATCGAACCGGAAACGACCTTCCAGGGAACCTGCTCTCCGCTTCCCACGGCGAACATGACGAGTAGAACGACCGCAGCCGCGCCGAGGTAACCGCCCAAAGCATGCGTGAATGCATTGGAGATTTCCTCGGCCAGGTTATAGTCGTGATCGGCATTTTTCATGGGGTGGTTTCTTTGGGTTGGTGAATTGGTATTTACGTTTATTCTTCCTGGATACGCTCTTTCTTAAAAACGTTTCCGACAGCC
>JBEBTM010000046.1:0-14760 GCA_040393745.1 Thermogutta terrifontis
TTCTTCGACTTCCGGTTCCGGGATGGGGGGAACGACGACTTCGGGTTCCGGGGCCGGGGTATCCAACGGCGGAATGACGACTTCTTCTTCCTCCGGCTGCTCGATCACCTCGATGGTTTCGGCCTGTTCCAGCGTCGCGGCCGTCGGCGCCGCTCCTTCAGCCTGAGCCTTGGCTTCCTGTTCTTTGCGCTTGACTTCTTCCCGCGTACTGGGCGGCGTGACCACCCAAGCGAACTGGACGACGAAATCGAAACGTCGCAATCGGATACGGTCTTTTCCGCCCACGGCTTTCATCAGTTCCTGCTCCGCTTCGGGCGTCAGACTCCCTCCACCCACGCGTCCTTGGAGCAGAGAGCCACCGATCTGGTCAACGGCCGACTGGCGACCTCTCCCGCCACCGAAGCCACTCCCTCCGCCACCGCTGTTGCCAAATCCGCCGCCGGCGAAACCACCACCGCTACTAAACCCACCGCCGGAACCGCCCACGTTACGACGTTCACGCTCCAGACTTTCGCGCATCTGCAACATGTAAAGATGGAGGATGATCTGCGGATTGATAATGTCGGTCGTTTCGATCTTCGGGATATCCAACAAAGTCGGGTAGGAAATTCCGAGCTCCTGCATGGTCACCCGCTCCTGAGTGACCCGGTTTTCCGGCTGGTTTTGCTTTTCCAGCGTGGGCGGGAGCATGATTTCGTTGAATTTCAGGTTCCGGAGCAGGGTTTCCCGCATGTATCCGGCACCCATGGTGCTCCCGGCAATGTCGGCGTTATGATAATGATGACCAACCATCTGGACCACACGCGTCTGGGCCGCCGCGTTTTCCGGCTTTTTCGGGCCTTCGATGAACTCTAGGCGGGGCTTGTTTTCCCTTGGTATGACCACCGGTTTCGCCGCCTCCCCCTCTTTGGGAGCGCCTTCCTTCGCCCTGATCGCCTCGATGATTTCCTCGTCGTCAGGGTAATACTTGCCGAACTGCTTCAAAGGGGCAAACCAAGCGGCGAGATCGTCGACGGTGATCGCCTCAATGTTCGAGATGAAGACTCGCTCCTGCCGCGAAATTTCCTGGGCCTCCTTGTCACCGAGTTGCTCCTGCTCTTTCGGCAGTGCGGCGTTGATGGCCCGAAGCAACTCAAGCCAGACGAGCCGGCCTTCAACACCGGAAATCAGGTTCTTGCCCACATCGTCGACCTTTTGAAATGCCGACTTGGCCGCCGCGGTTTCCGAAATCATCCTTTTTGAATAAGAATCAACCGTATCGGCCCGCTGCTCGGCGGCCTGATAATCGCCGCTTGAAATGATACTCAAAGCTCGGGAGGCGCCGGCGAAATAAAACACCATGCCCAGCATCAAAGCGGATGCACCGACCAGGGCCCATGGTTTCTTATCCCGAATGATCCTGTCCGTCACGATTTCTTTCGGAATCAAGTTTGTCGCCAGCGATGCTTCGCCAAGCTGCTGGACGACCAAACCATAACTCACGGCGAAGGAGAACAGATTTTCCTTGAAGAGCGGAGCTTCCGTGACTTCCGGACCGATCAGGTTGTTAAACTGGGGCAACCGTGTGACTTCGTAACCGAGGTTCTGGGTCAGGAATTGACGCAGACCCGGCATTTTCATGGCGTTCCCCAAGGCGAGGATGCGTTTGAAACGAACTTTGCGGTTCAAACTCTGATAGTATTCCAGCGAACGGTGAACTTCGCTAAGCATATCGTTGAAGACGGGCCGCATGGCTTGAAAGACGGCCTTGGGGTCCTGTGCCGCGGCGGCATGCCGCTTGAGGTATTCCGCCTTGGACGAGGTCAACTTCAGGCCCTTGGTCAGAGCTTTGGTAAAAACATTACCGCCGATCGGGATGCTTCGAATCCAGATCGTGTAGCCGTTCGTGACGACCACGTCGGTCGCTTCGGTTCCGACACAGAGAATGACGATGGACTCCGGCGGATTGTCGGGATCGTACTCTTCAACGTTCGGCGGCGGCAGTTGATCGAAGGCCGCAAAATTGTACAGGGCCAACGGCGAGCTTTGAATACAATCAACGTTGATCCCGCTGTTCTGGTAGGGATTCAGCGTCTTCAGGGCGATGTCTCGCTTCATGGCGAACATGCCGACTTCGGAATCCATAGGCGCGGCCGTGTCGCTCACGCCGGCCAGTCCGATGGGTTGGAAATCCCAGATGACATCGTCCAAATCGAAAGGCAACCACTGTTTGGCCTCGTATTTGATGATGTCGGGAACCTTCTTCGGATCCACCGGCGGCAATTTCAGGAAGCGGGAAATGGTGTTCTGGCCGGAAACTGAAATCGCGACCTGATCGCCCTTGGTACTATTGCGGGAAAGAAAGGTTTGGAGCGTTTCCGCCAGGATTTCCGCCGGTTCCGCACCGGGTTGCGTAAGAATCTTCGAATGTTCGATAAAGTCGAACGCCAAGGCCTCGATTTTTCCCGGCTCTGCCGCGGGTCGGCAACGGAGCGCTTTCAAAGACGAGTTGCCGATATCGATTCCCCAAACTGCTGACGTACTGGCCATAACGATCAATTTTCTAGTAGAGACGGACAAACGGATTTGCGGCGACGAACAAGGCGCGCGGTCCCACCGAGGCGAGAAACCGACACCCTGTTACATGTTAGCCTTTTTTCTCGAAAAATACAATCCACAATCGGGGATTCCAAGGTAATTCCGAAAATTTTTTTCCATGCCGCGAAATGGAGGTCGCTAATCGGTTCATTTAAAAGGGAAAACATTCAAGCGCCGCTCTGATAAAGGCCGATGATTCCAAAAGCAACGGTTTTTCCGCCGCATTTTGATTTAAGGAAAGATTATTTACCATGAAAACGAACAAGAAAATCGGTCGTCTCGTCACAAATTCGCTTCTGACGCTGCTTGTTGGCGTATCATTTGGATTGACAGGATGTTCCGTCTATTCGAACGGCATGAACCTGCCGAATCCCTACTATATGAAAGACCGTGTCGAATATCACCCGCGCGGACCGGAGTTCCCCTTCCCGAACGAAGCGGCGAACCTGCAACAATCGATGCCGGAACGCTGAGAGATCGTTTGATTCGCCAACGAAATGTATACGCTAGCGCCCTGAAATGTCCGCATTTCGGGGCTTTGGGTGTTTCTTGACACTTTCCCCTCCGGACAACCCCCGGTATAATTTCACATAACGAGCCTCCCCATTACTGTTCGGTGACGGTGTCCCCCCGGCCGAATTACCGAAAAACCACCATGTCCCAGGAACCTCAAACCACATCACCTCGCGTTCCCTGGACCGGGCCGGATGTTTTCCTGCTGTTCCTGACCTGGCTCTTCCTGGTGCAACTTGCCGCTGGTTTGGCTTGGATTTACGCTGAATCAGCAGGCGGTGCTTTCGAACCATCCGCCCCGACAATTGTCGCCGGCGCCACACCCCCACCCGCCGAGCAAACCCGGGAGCACCCCGTGACCCTGCTGATGTTGCGCGGGATCGGTTCCCCTTGGATTCTCCTAATCCCCTTTTTCAGTGCCGTTATCGCAGCTCCTTTGACCGAGGAATTTCTTTATCGGCTCCTTTTGCAACGCTGGCTCGAATCGGTCAACGACGATTTTCGACAGGTCTTTGCCCGATGGATGCCACCCGGCGTTTTTTCCGTTACCGTGACAGCCCTGCTTTTCGCCGCCGCGCACGCCGGGACGCGCCGGGCCGATTTGAGCCCCGATCTCTTGTATTACATGCTCCTGGGAATCGCGCTGGCAAACCTGTTTTTCCTGCCCCTTGCGGTAGGCTACCTCCGTTTTCTGCGGCAGGCGACCTGGTCCGACTTAGGTTTGGCCGACTTCAACCTGCGGCGAGACGTTTTGCTGCCCCTTTTGCTCGTTTCCATGGCCGCCCCTTATGCCTTGGCAGTGCAATTCGTCCTCAAAACGTTGGCCCCGGCGGACGTTCAAACGGACCCGATCCCTTTACTTCTTCTGGGACTTTTGCTCGGAACGCTTCTCCATCGGACGGGTCGGATTCTTCCCTGCGTTCTGTTGCACGCTTTCTTCAACGCCTTCAACTTTTGTCTTGTTCTCGCCTTGCTCCCGGGGCAATATGACATGTGAAAGCCATGGGTTGATTTTGACGTTGCCGAAAGTCCATTGAGTTCGCACTCGGCCGCGTGCAATGCCATGAAACGTGTTGGTTGGCGAAAACCCGAATTGCGAAGGAACGGTAGCTTGTGAAGCCGCAATCCGTCGGCGCCGTTTTTCTTCGCAAGCTTTTTTTCTCAAATTCGAGAGATTTTTCCGCGCCACTGACAGACGTCTGTCAGCATGGCTGACGATGTTGAGAGGAAGCAGGCTTGCGGTTATCCGTCACTACCATCCTTCTTTCCTCACGATGAACAAGAATCTCCACACTCGGTCCTCGTTTTTCTTTGCCGGGGAACACCGAGAATTCCAAGCCCTGTCTCGTCGGTTTTTCGGACGCTCGTTGCGAAGACCGGAAATCCACGGGTTATCCGGGGCCCCGTGTCGCGCGCACATCGACGTCGGTGTGCTGGAAGAGGAAATTTACATCGAATACCAGGAAATCGAGCAGGTCGGCATGAGCGGCGTATGTCGGGTCGCCATGGAATCAGCGGAACGGGTGCTTTGGAACGACTCGGTACTCATCCTCCGCAAAGAATTCCGCGCCCGCGGCCTCGGACTGGAATGCTTCGCCCGGCAGGTTCTTTGGAGTCGGCGACTGGGAATCCTTTGGGCCAGAACCGTCGGCGGACGGAACAACGGGCAAAACGGATATTATTCTTGGCCGCGCTACGGTTTCGACGCCAAGCTGCCGGGATCGTTTCAGCCCCCGGGGTTCGGCAAAATCGTTTCCGTACTCGATTTAATGGAAACGGAGATCGGCCGCCGCTATTGGCGTGAACACGGCTGCGAATTATCCTTGGCGTTCGATTTTTCCCCCCAAAGCCGCTCCATGCGAGTCCTGAACGACTACCTGCACGAAAATCGAGGCCGCATGGAAGGCGTGTATACGACGTCTTAATTCCTCAATCTCGTCGCTGCCGGCGCCGTCGATTCGTCTTCATCGTTTTCGTAATGTTCTTCAAGCTCTTTAAGCCGGAGAATCGCCTGCCGAGATCGGTCCAGAAACGAATCTTTCGTCTCATTCAGTTCCAACCACATCGGCGGTCCGAAGATCACTCGGGACAGCATGGGCACCGGCAACGTTTTCCCGCGGGGTAAAATACCGTTCATGTTGTTCAAGTACACGGGAATCAATTCCAAATCGGGCCTTTTTTTGCACAAATAATAGAGTCCGCTCTTGAATTCGCCGAGTTGCCCGTCCTGGGATCGTCCGCCTTCGGGAAACATGACCAGGGAATACCGGTCCTGGATTTCGTCCATCATGACCTTGATGGGCGTGTTTTTCAGACTCACGTTTTCGCGCTGGATGAGAATGGCGTTGAACAGTTTCCGTGCGATATACCGCCGCACCGGACCGGCATCCCAATAATCCTGGGCGGCGATCATCCGGGTCTCTTCCCGGACCCGATGCGGCAGAGCGGCCCAGATGACCAAGGCGTCCAAATGGCTCGTGTGATTGGCAAAATAAACACGTTGGCAGGAATCCGGCTGCGAATCGTACCAGAGCACAGTCACGCCGCTGATCGTGCGTGCCGTAAAAATCAGCAGGTTTTTAACAATGCGGTCGAAAAAGTTCATGGCTGGCTTCAGGAAGAATGACGAATGGCGGTACGACTACGGTCACTCCAGTCGTTTGACCACCTTGGCCGGAACGCCCATGGCCAGGCTGTCCGGCGGGATGTCTTTCGTGACCACGCTGCCGGCCCCGATGACGCAACGGTCCCCGATGGTCACGCCGGGACATACGATCACGCCGCCGCCGAGCCAGCAGTCGTCGCCGATGCGGACCGGTTGGCCCAGCTCGGGTCCGTTGTGCTTCCGAATCCGCCAGTCGAGCGGATGCGTCGCCGCGTAAATCTGAACGTTCGGCGCGATCAGCGTATCGTCGCCGATTTCGATTTTACAGACATCGAGCATCACGCAATTGAAATTGACCTGGACCCGGCGACCCAGGAAAATATTTGAACCGTAATCGCAACGAAAAGGCGGCTCGATCCAAACGTCGTCCGTGCATCGTCCGAAAAGTCCGGCGAGGAGTTCTTTTCGCAACAATTTCTCTTCCGGCAACGAGTCGTTGAACCGTTTGACGATCATCCTGGCCCGGAGTCGGTCGTCGTCCAATTCGGCATCCGAGGCGAGATAAAGCTCCCCGGCCAGCATTTTTTCTTTCTCGGTTTTCATGTCGTAATGAGCCCTTATTTCAAATTCTTGAACGCCACGGCCATGAGCAGCTTGATGCGGTTGAGCTGGTTCACTTCGGTCGTACCGGGGTCGTAGTCGATGGTCGTGATGTTTGCCTTGGGATACCGTGACCGTAAATCTTTCATCACGCCTTTACCCGTGATGTGGTTCGGCAGGCATCCGAACGGCTGGACGCAAATGATATTCGGCGTATCCCCTTCAAGCATTTCGATCATCTCGGCCGTAAGCAGCCAGCCTTCTCCGGTATGGTTGCAATCGGACACGGTCGTCTGCGCCTCCTTGATCAAATGCCGGATCGTGTGCATGGCCGTAAAACGCCCGCTCGCCGCGAGAACCCGCCGAACCTTGTCCCGTTGCCGCTCGATGAGCCAGGTCGCAAAGGTGCTTTTGAGTCCGTTCAACAAGGGGACATGCGAGTACCGGCTGCGTTGCTCGTCCGAAGTGAGACAATACAGTACGAAATCGAGAATGTTCGGCACGAACGCTTCGCCGCCTTCCTGTTCGATCAGTCCGACGAGATCGTTGTTCGCCCCGGGATGGTATTTGACCAGGATTTCGCCGACGATGCCCACCCGGGGTTTCCGGGGGACGTCCCGAAGCGGCAACGCGTCGAAATCGTCGACGATGTTTTGCGACCATTTCGCGATGTCGTGCTTTCGTCCGGAAACGATGTCTCCGTTCAAAAGATCGAGCCATTTTTGAACGAGATTTTGCGTCGAGTCCGGCTCGGTTTCATAAGGCCGGCAGCGGTTCGACAGATTGAGCAGCAAATCGCCGTACAAAAACGCGAGGAAGAGTTTTTTCAACACGGACACGCCGACCGTAATGCCCTTGGCGTCATCCCCGTTGGTGATGTTGAGACTGAACGGAATGACCGGGATCTCGCCGAAGCCCGCCTTGGTCGCGGCGATGCGGAGAAAGGTCGCGTAATTCGTCGACCGGCAGCCTCCGCAGGCCTGCGAGATCATCAGGGCCGTGGTATTCGGATCGTATTTGCCCGACTTGAGCGCCTGGATCAATTGCCCCACGACGACGATGGCCGGATAACACACGTCATTATTAACGTACCGTAAACCCTCTTCGATGGCGTCTCTGTCCACATCGGGCAGGATCGTGAAATGATAACCGCATTCGGCGAACACCGTCTGCGCAAGCGCAAAATGGATCGGCGCCATCTGGGGGCACAGGATCGTGTACTTGGCCTTGTCCCGGGAGGAAAATTCGGGGGCACGTTTCGGGACGATAATATTGGTCATCGGGAAACCGATCATTGAAAACGGGGAAATCAAACCTCGACGAGCCGCGAACAGTGCTCACCGACTTCCGAGGCGGGCTCGCGTCTTCCGGCGTCCCGGGCTTCTCGTCCGTTATCGTTCCTTGTCGTGGAGAGAAGCGACCGGATGCGGATTTTCACGGCCCCGAGTTGGGTGCCCTCGTCGATTTTCAGCAGCGTGTGAACCTTGCCGCCGGCAGCCAGGATCTCGTCGACCTGTTCCGCCGTGACCGCGTCAAGCCCGCAGCCGAAGGACGTGAGCTGGACCATCTGGAAATTCGGGTGATGCGTCGCCAGCGTGGCCGCGCGATAGAGCCTGGCATGATAGCCCCATTGGTCCACGGCCAAAAGCGGGAAATGCAGGTCCTTGCCTAAATGCGCAACCGAATCTCCGCCGAGCACGGCCGCTCCGCCGGCGACGATCATGTCGGGAATGCCATGGTGGATCAAGGGGTCCAAATGATACGGCCGGCCCGCAAGGATCACCGCCGGCAGGCCCGTCCGGGCCAATTCTCGCACGGTTTCTTCGCCCTTCTTTCGCAATTCGACCTTGTACGCCGCTTGTTCGGCTTCCGCGGCTTCCACGGCGCGGCACATTTTACGATACGAAATTCCGAACCGTTTGAATTCCGAATACAGCCATTTCGTCAGCGGCTTCTCGCCCTCGACCGGTAAAAACGGCTCGATGTAATCCACGGTCTTCTCCCGGATGGGATCGATATTCAGCCGGATCACCTCGGGGTACGCCGCCACCACTGGGCAATTGAACGTGTACACGGCGTCCTTGAACTCCCGGCGTTCAAGCGGCTGGGCGGGGTAGAAAATCCGTTTCACGCCGCGCTCGACCAGGTTGAGGACGTGTCCGTGCGCGAGCTTGGCCGGGAAGCAAAGCGTTTGGGAGGAAATGCTGTCGAGACCTTTATTGTACATTTTTTGGCTCGACGGGTCCGAAAGCACGACACGGAAACCAAGCGTGTCGAAAAACGTGAACCAGAACGGGTAATTTTCGAACATGTTCAGCACCCGGGGAATGCCGATTTCTCCCAAAGGCGCATCGTCGGGTTCTCGCGGCGAGTAATGTTCGAAAAGCCGTTCGTACTGGAACCGGAACAAATTGGGCGGCCCCGAGGCGTCGGTTTTTCCAAGGCCGCGTTCACATTTGTTTCCCGAAACGAATTTTTTACCTCCTTGGAATTTATGGATGCCGATGAGACATTTATTCGAACAGCCGGCGCATCGCTTTTGGCTCGATTCGGACGTGAACGCGGCAAGTTCCTCCCGGGAAAGAACGTCGGAGATCCCCTGCCGGTCCTGACAGCGCCGCCGGGCGATGAGCGCGGCACCGAAGGCGCCCATGACGCCGGGAATATCCGTACGGAAAACTTCACGACCGATAAGCCGCTCAAAGGCCCGGAGCACGGCCGGGTTGTCGAACGTACCGCCCTGAACCATGACGCGATCGCCCAGTTCGGAAGCGTCGGCGATTTTCAGGACTTTATACAACGCATTTTTCGCAACGGAATAGGATATTCCCGCGGAAATGTCGGCGATCGTCGCGTTTTCCTTTTGAGCCTGCTTGACCTTCGAATTCATGAAGACCGTACAGCGGGTTCCAAGATCGATGGGGTGCGACGCGAGAAGCCCTTCCGAAGCGAACCGGGCGACATCATAACCGAGCGACTTGGCAAAGGTTTCGATGAACGAACCGCAACCGCTGGAGCAGGCCTCGTTGAGAATAATCCGGTCGAGCCGGCCGTCCTTGATATAGATGCATTTGATGTCCTGGCCGCCGATATCCAAAATGAACGAAACATCGTCCACGAAATGGCTCGCGGCGGTGTAGTGGGCCAGCGTTTCGACTTCGCCCTCGTCAATCCCCAGGGCGGCCTGGAGCAGGGCTTCGCCGTAACCCGTGACACAGGAGCCTTTGATCGACGCGGACGCCGGAATGTGTTGGTAAATATCGGACAAAATCGCCCGGACGGTCCGGACAGGGTCGCCTTCGTTGGGACCGTACCAGGTCCGGAGTATCCGGTTTTCCGTGTCGATCAATACGGCCTTGGTCGTTGTCGAACCGGCATCGATGCCGAGGAAAAGATCACCGTCGGCATGGGCCAGTTCGGCGTAATCGGCCCGCACCGAAGCGTGGCGCCGTTGGAATTCGAAGAATTCCTGTTTCGAAACAAACAGCGGGACCAATCGGTCCGTTTCCTGCTCGCCGGTCCAATGACAGACCCTGTCAAACCGACAACGCAATTCTTGTCCGGAAATAATGGGCGTATCCGCCGAAAGCAGCGCGGCGCCGAGGGCCACGAAAAAATGGCTGTTTTCCGGCTTGATCTCCTGCTCCGGCGCGAGCGCCAGGGTTTCGGTAAACCGGCGGCGCAGCTCGGGCAAAAAATGCAGAGGGCCGCCGAGAAAAGCAACGTTTCCGCGAATTTTCCGGCCGCAGGCCAAGCCGCCGATGGTTTGATCGACCACGGCCTGGAGCACGCTTGCGGCAACGTCCTCCCGGCGGGCGCCTTCGTTGAGCAGCATGGTCACGTCGGACTTTGTGAACACGCCGCAGCGGGCCGCGATGGGGTAAATCATTTCGTACCGTCTTGCCAAGTCGTTCACACCGGCGGCGTCGACTTTGAGCGTGACGGCGATTTGGTCGATGAACGCGCCGGTCCCTCCGGCACAGGTTTCGTTCATCCGTTGGTCGATACTACCTTCGAAGAATGTGATTTTCGCATCCTCACCTCCGAGCTCGATGACCACGTCGGTCGAGGGAATGAAGGTCGAAACCGATTCGGCTCCCGCGATGACTTCCTGCACGAAATTAATGTCGAGTTTTTTGGAGATGCCGATGCCCGCCGAACCCGTCATGGCGACGGTAAAATCGTACCGCCCGAATTCTTCGAGCATTTCGAAGATGAGCGTGTGAAGCGTTTGGAAGACATCGGAATAATGCCGGGAATAGCGGGACCAAAGCAGGACGTGCCGGTCCGGGTCGTACACGACGATCTTGATCGTCGTCGAGCCGATATCCAAGCCAAGGCGAAGTGGAGCGGTGCTCGTGTGTTGCGTGAGGGAAATCATAGTCGCTGAGAAAATCCACTACAAAGTTAATCGTATTCGTCGTCCCCGCGAAGGCGGAGAGGAGGGCATTTTTTGTCGTTTATTTGCTTATTAAAGGGGAGGCGGCAGTCAGGGCGTCCAATTGGGCAAATGTGTTACGCAGGACGACTTCCTTGAGTTCCTTCGTTTCCGCCTCCGAAAAACCTTTCAGGCCCAGGAATCGGACCATCAATTCGCGTTCAAGCCGGAATCCGAAAAGTTGGCCGAGAATGGAAAACGCCTGGAGCGAGGCCCGATGTCGGTCTTCCAGGCCCGTAATCGCCGTGACAATCCGGGTCAGCAAGTCGAGTACCTTTTCAAAGAACTCCTTATAAAGGAATTCATAAGCCGGGCTGGGCGAAAAATGCTCCTGAATGATAAATTTTGCCAAAAGCACCGATTTTGACCCGGAGTAAATCCGCTCGGCGACAAAGTCAACCAATTCAGCCAATAGCCGTCGAGCTTCCTGGGGCTCTAAGGGTTTTGCGATATCCAAAAGCTCAAAATACGGCTGGATGTCCTTGGCGAGAAACGTGAGAACCCGGCCGAGGACTTCTTGGTAGAGGTTTTCCTTGGTCTTGAAGTGGTAAGTGATGAGCGATAAGGTCACCTCGGCTTCATTGGCAATCATACGTAAGGTCACGGCGTCGATGGGATAACGCGAAAAAACCTGCATCGCGGCTCGGATAATCCGTTCCTCGGTTTTGAGCATCTGGGGCTCGACCGATAAAAAGGCCAGGCTGTTCATAAATGGTGTGGCTGGAGACTGGAGGCTGTTGTACGAACATACTATTATTCATGCCTTTGAACGAAAGTCAATCAGTGGGACAGGAATTTGCCGAGGTTTTTCCTACCACTGAAACAGCACGATACGATGCAACGTACAGGCGATCACGGCTTTTCCGTTGGGGTGGGCGAGAATGTTTTCATCGGGAAACCAACCGTCATTTTCCGGATTCATGCCCTCGGGTAACTCCAGGAGCGACCACTGGTTCGGATCGTCCAGTTTCACCCGGGCCCAGAAGCACTGCACGCCCGACTCGCGGCGCATGCCCCAGACCCAGCCGTCGGCGATGGTCATCACATCGAAACGGTGGCCCGGCCCGAGCGCCGGTTTCATCCGCTTGTTCCAAACGGCGAAGGTGTCCGTTTCACCCCTGTAAAGCGAGGCGGCGACGAGCGTGTATTCGTTGCTGCGCAAATCAAGCGTCCCGCCTCCCCAGTGATCCCCCATGAGCAGGGTTTCGCCGTCGGGCAGGAGTTCCATTTTCTCGGCTTTGTCGAACACATCGGGAATCTGGGCGAAACGGCCCGAAACGTCGACGCTCCAGACACCGGCCGTGCGCGGCGTGGGGTAACCGTCCATGCGAACGGTGAACAGGAGCCGATGGCGTTTTTCGTCGGGTACGAAAAGATGAAAATGGGTCGAGGCCGGCTGATTCGCAAAGGGGGCTTTGCCGATTTCGTCGATCGTTGCCGAGAGAATTTCGGCCCGGCACTCCGAAACGCCGCGCCCGATTTCCGCGCGGACGAAATAACTCGCGCCCTTCTTTTCGCCCACCCCGGCATACAGCACGCCATTGAGGACACCGACCCCTTGGACGATATCGCTCGGCAAACCTTGTTCGGTGGTGATCCGCCAGGGTTTCGATTGGTCGAGCGGAAAAACGAGGATTCCGAACCCGGCCGTACCGAGGTAGGCATTGTTTTCGTCGACAAAGGCCGAGTAAAACCGCCGGTGGCGCGACGAGTGTTCCCAGGACGAATCCGGGTTGTCCTTCATACCGTCCAGGGCCAGTCGTATCCAGATCCCTTCGGTCTCTGCGCGATCCTCCAAGTTTACCGTGAGGTGGCGAACCCGCTTATCCTTCGTGTCGATTTCAAAAACGTGAAGCCGGTCATTTCGAATCGTCGGCTCGACGTAGGTTCGTCCCGGCGGTAACAGGTCGACCTTTTCCTTCCAGGGCGCGGCGTATTTGACCATGCCCGCCTTCCGCTGGAGCCAGTCCCGGGTCTGCCGGATTCCATGCAGGGTCGATTCGACTTCGTCCTTGTCGCGGCGCCCGGATTCCAGGTCGTCTCGGAGTTGCGCTTCGGTCTGCCCGATCAATTCCAGCGAACGCAGCGCGCCCGCTTCGGTTTCCGGGTAAAGGACGGAGTGCGGCATGGACTCACGGAGCTCCGAAGCGGCTTCCCCGTCGGGTGGAATCAAACGATTTCTCGCCGAGGCGCCGATGCCGAACTTCCGGCCGATCTGGAACAGTACCGCGGCGTCTTCACGCCGTGTTTCCGGTGGTAGCGAGGCGATCATCTCTTCGAGGAACGTGATTTCCTTTTGCCGTTTTTCGTCACGGAAAGCGCCGTCGCGGATGCGGTAATCGTGCTGGGTCATTTCCACGTCGGGCGATTCCATGAGATGTTCGAGCAGCCGACCGTAGACGGAAAAGAAGACGAGCTTGCTTGACGTGAGCTTTTCGGCCGTGGCGCGGAGCGAAACCCGGGTCGCCTCGGAATGGGGCGAATTTCCGTGACGTTCGGCGAACGACGAGTAATGGATCAGCATGCCTTCCAGAAATCGCTGGTCGAAAGATTCCCTCGCATTCCTGTCGAGTGCGTGCAAGGGCGGCACGTTTTGATCGGGCCCGACGATTCCCTCGAAAACCTCCAGGATTCCGGCCACGGCATTTTCGTATGCGGGTGCGGCGAGCTCAATGGGGAGCGTGTCACCCAGCGAATCGCTGATCGTGACGTACCAGAGATAATTTTCGTAAGCCTTTTTATTGACTTCTTCCGACCGGCCTTCGGAGTTGCGCAGGTTGTTCAAAAGCCAGGTGTGACATTCCTGCCAATTGGAAAGATAGCGCTGTTGGAGTTTGCCCAGACCTTCTTGCCATTCCGGATAACCGGGCTGCGTCCCCGCCATCGGTATATACCAGTGGGCCCGTTCCCGTATCTGTTCGTAATTTTCGATGGGCAGGTCTTCGGTCCAATCCACGGCCAGGTTAAACGCCCGCAGGCAGAGTTTGACGTCCGCTTCGGTCTTCGGCGGCCCGATGCGACGCAGCATATCCGCAGCTTCGACCCGATAATCGCGATTCTCCGGCTCCCGGGCGATCACCTGCTCGAAAAGTGGAATCGATTCGGCAAAGAACTCGTGATCGGCAAGTCGTTTAGCTCGCTCGAAGAGTTTTTCCGTGGAAACGGCCGGGTCGTTTGAACGAGCCGAACCAGGCAGTAAAAATACGAAAAGACAGAAAATCGTGAAAAAGCATTTCATGATGGAGGTACGGTGTTGCCAAGATTCAGCGCCATAAATGTTTTTCATGGCGACATCGGGTTGATTCTCGAAATTTCGCCGCGCATCTTGACGGCTTCAGGTTTTCAGTGTATCCTAAATCACTTATATTGTCGAGAAGGTCGTGAGGCTTGGCGTTGCCAGTGCGCGCCGCTTTCGCCTTCGTAGCGTCTTTCGGCGGGGGAAGTCAGGGTTTCGAACCTTTAACTCCCACGGCGGCGGGCGAAAATAAGGGTGGATTTATGCCGAAAACGATTGAATAATCCGAGCGACGCGACGTAGGACGTCGCCGGACATGCCAATTGGTTGTGGTACGCTATTTCGACCCAAGCGCCGGAGTTGTTCGGTGATTGGGTCGCATCCTTTTATACTTCAAACCTCGGGAAGCCGGAGCGCCGACTAAATGGGGCCCCCGGAGGAAAACAACAGAATCATGAATCCCAGCGAAGTTTTGAGAATCGTCGACGCCATCCATCGTGACAAGCGGATCGACAAGGAAATCGTCTTCATCGGTGTCGAGGCGGCTATCGCCACGGCGGCTCGCAAGCAATACGGAGAGGACGCGGATGTCAGGATTCGTGTGGACCGCGAAACCGGAGAAATTACGGGAATGCGAGACGGTGTGCCGATCGCGCCCGAGGAGATCAGCGAACGGATCGGAGCCCAAAGCGCCAAGCAGGTCATGATCCAGAAAATTCGCGAAGCGGAACGCGATGCGATCTACGAGGAAAATCGGGCCATGCTCGATCAAATGGTCTCCGGGATCGTCCA
>JBEBTM010000047.1:0-14532 GCA_040393745.1 Thermogutta terrifontis
GTCGCAGGCAACGACAACGGCTTCAAAAACCATTACGACGACCGGGCCTTCCTGGGCGGTTTCACCTTCCAACTGACGGATCAGGCCACGTTCTACTATTGGCTCTCCTCCGGAAAAACGAACAATAAATTTCGTTTCGGCGATTGGCGTTTCGAAGACGGCGGCTTCCTGGCCCGTCAGGAGTATTTCATCCAGTCGCTTTGTTTCGAATGGAAACCGTCGGACCGCTTCACTTACGTTCTTCAGTACAATCTCCGAAACGACACGGATGTTCGACGGAGCGACTTCCGAAGCGTCGATCATTACAGTTCTTACGGAATCAACCAGCATTTCCTCTATAAATGGAGCGATAAGTGGTCGACCGGCCTGCGTGTGGAATGGCTCCGAGACAACGGGCGTTTCGGGTATATCACGGACGAGGCGGCCAATTATTTCCAGCTCACGCTGGGTCTGAACTGGCTCTGGGGCGAACACTGCTCCCTGCGTCCGGAAGTCCGTTACGATGCGGTTTGCAACGGTGCGGCCCGGCCTTTTGGAAACGGCCGCAAGCAGGAGCAGGTCTCCGGCGGCATCGGCTTTCTCGTGGGGTACTGAAACGCGTAAACGCCGATTTCTTAAGTGTGCCAAATCGCGCACCGGTTTTTTCATATTCGCGGAGCCCGAACCCAAGCTGCAAACGCCGCGCAGTTTCGAAACCAAGGCGTTTGCAGGAAATCAACCTTGGTTTTTATGGCAACGCGTCACATCGTCGAGAGCAGTTCACGATTGATCTTGACATTATGCCGCACGTCCACGGGGAATTGCTGCATGACGACAACCGCTTGAATCGACTCGGTCAGCGGGTGGCTCCGGCCCAGTTCGAGAAGCTGCGAGACAAGTTCGGCTTCCTCTTTTTTATTGTTCGGGAAATGCCCCGGATAGGGTTCCACAAACATTCTCGCTTCGGTCGAATCAGGAATCGCGGCCAAAGCGGAGCGAAAAACTTTCGGGTGTTCGTTAAAAATCGCTTCGCAGGGAATCGAAAAGAGAGTGCCCCCGGACGTGACGACCCGGTGGGCTTTCCGCCCGCAAAACCAAAACCGGTCGTTTTCGTCCAAATATCCAACGTCACCCATCCGGTGCCAGGTTCGCCCCTCGCCATCGGCCATTTTCGCGGCCGCATTCGCCTCGGGGCGATTGACATATTCTTTCGTGACCTGAGGGCCCGTGACGGCAAGTTCGCCGATTTCACCCAACGGAAGTTCCCGGGCGTCTTCGAGTCGGGCCAAGGGTTCATCCGTGATTTCAATGACCTTCCAGATAATCGAATCGAAACGTTTTCCGACACAAACGCCGCCGCCCTGCCGGGTTTTCGCCACCGTTTCGCCGAGCACTTCGCTCGCTGAAATCGAGGCCGTGGGCAAGGCTTCCGTGGCCCCGTAGGGCGTGAAAATATCGCCCCCGGGATGCAGGCAGGGTTTCAGCTTGGCGAGGATGGCCGCGGAAACGGGGGCCCCCGCGGAAACCGCCCGGCGCAGCGTTTCGATCCGCTGATTCGTTTCCGTGCAATAATCAGCGATACGGTTCCAGAGGGCCGGGGAAGCGAACGACTGTGTTATCTTCCAACGTTTGGCCGCGGCGACGATCTTCGACGGGTCGGCCTCGGCGGGTTTGGTCGTGTCCATTTCAGGAATCACGGCCGTGACACCCATCGTGGCGTCGAAGAGCCCGAAAAAAGGGAAGCATGCCAAATCGATTTCGCCGGGCTGGATATTGTATCGTTTTTGTATTTGGTCGACCTGGGTGTCGAAAATTCGATGGGTGAACGCAACGCCCTTGGGCGGGCCCGTACTGCCGCTGGTGAAAATGATCGCCGCGGGATCGTCGGGATTCGTGACAACCATCGGCGGCTGCACCGGGAGGGGCCGTTTGCGGATTTTTGCCAGGGAAAGCCCGCCCCAGAAAAAGCGGGGACCCACGGTCAGGTTGAATCGGGCCTTGGGAAAGCGGCGGCGCATCAGAAGCCGGCCGACATGGACCATGGGGACCGCGACAAATCCATCGGGCTCGACTTCGGCCAAGCATTCGAGCATCCGGCGAATGCCCATTCCAGGATCGATCAAAACGAGCGTGGCTCCCGCTTTACAGAGGGCGAAGACCAGTGAAATGAAATCGGCCCCATAGCGTACGAACAGCGCGAGCCGCATACCGGGCTTAACACCCTGCCCGATCAGCGCCGCAGCGATGCGGTCCGAATCGGCATCAAGCTGGACGAGCGTAAGAACGCGGTAATCTCCATGCCCGCGAGGCTCAATGACCGCCGGTGTTTCGGGAAAACGCCGAGCCATTTCGGTGAGTCGTGAAGCGATGTTCAGGGGCATGTTTTTCATTCGCTTGCGTTAAGACCGCCCACTGTTACACCATCGGGGCGAATTGTTCGTAAAAGCGGACGTCACCGGAGTTGAAATGGCGGATATCCCGAATGCCGTACCGCATCATGGCCAAGCGGGTGAGCCCCAGCCCGAAGGCGAAGCCGCTGTATTCATTCGGGTCGATACCGCCGAATTCCAGTACGCGGGGATGCACCAAACCGCAGGGAATCAATTCGATCCAGCCGTCGCCGCAGGTCGGACAGCCCACGCCGCCGCAGAACAGGCAATTCAGGTCCAATTCGAAACCAGGCTCGACGAACGGAAAGAAACCGGGCCGGAGTCGGACTTTGACGTCCTTCTTGAAAATCTCGCTGAGCAGCGTTTTCATCACGCCGATCAAATGTGCTACGGAAATATCCCGATCGATCATGAGTCCTTCACACTGATAAAACGTGTTTTCGTGACTCGGGTCAATGGCTTCATAACGGAAGCAGCGACCGGGAAAAATGCCGCGAAAGGGGGCCCCGAAACGCTTCAAGGCCCGAACTTGGTTGGCCGAGGTATGCGTGCGGAGAACCATGTCGTTTTGAAGCCAGAACGTGTCTTGCATGTCCCGGGCCGGATGGTCGTTCGGGATGTTCAGCGATTCGAAATTATTGAATTCCGTCTCCGCTTCCGGGCTGTCAAGTACGCAAAATCCCATGCCCTCGAAAATCTGTTCAAGTTCCATCTGGATCATCGTGACCGGATGCAACGCGCCGAGCGTGCCCGAAGAACCCGGAACGGTAAGGTCGATCAGTCGGTTCTTCTTAGCCGCGCCGGCATCTTTCGCTTGAGCCCGATCCGTGGCGTTTTGCAGGATTTCCGTGGCAAAACGTTTCAGTTCGTTCAGTTGCGAACCGAAATCGCGTTTTTCCTCGGGGGAAAGTTTGCTGAAATCCGTGTCCTTGGCCAGATTTGTGATCAGTCCTTTTCGACCGAGATATTTAATGCGGACTTGCTCGACCTGTTCGGCCGTGTTCGCCTGCATGAGATCGCCCAATAATTGCTCCCGGAGCATTGCCATGTTTTTTTTCGCGTGTTAAGGCTTTTGCTGGAAATAAATCGACAAATCAGAGCCGCCTCCTAACAGGCGCGGCTCCGAGGAACATATTCCTACCTCTTCAAATCGGCAATGCAGAAGCAGCCGTAAGTGTGGACGCGGTCCAGTTTGTGCAATTTTTTCGCGGTTTCCTCGTCAAATTCGAGAATATCCGTCAGGTTCTTCTTTTCGCCATTGACTTCCACGGGGACCGTATTGATGAAGTCGGTGCGGAGTCCGCCGCTTCGCCAAATGATTCGTGTCTTTTCATCGGCCCGCTCGAGGATGGCATCCCACTCGGAAACCAGGGCGTCATAAAGATGGTACGAGAGCCAGTCCATGTGGTCCAAGAGCACGAAACGAGAAATCTTGACATCGTCGCGCTTGCGCAGAAATCCTTCGACGGTGTTGGTGTGGACCGTAACCCGGTCGACCAAACCGCCCTTGAGGGCCTCGAATCCATCTCGGGTCAAGTACTCGGGGCAGCAGGTAGGCGTGTAAGTTCCCGTGGCATAAACCCGCCAAAAATAGTTATCCGAAAGAGGTAACGTGCCGAAGACCGAGTCGAGGCAATCCTGGACGTATTTTACGACGCCGCCTTCGTACTGCGTTTCGATTTGCATTCGCTGAGCCCGGGGCACGCCGAGCAGGGAAAGCGTCGTGTCACGGTTCATGACGAAGGTGAGCAGGCGCCCCCAGACTTTTTCCCGGAGCTTGTTGAACCAGATATCCCGCTGTTCTTCCATGGTTTTGGCGTTCAAAATATCGTGAACATAGCCTCGCAGCTTCGAGCGGTCCATGACGCCGTTGACAAAGCGTGCGAAAACGCCGGTCGTACCACAAAAATAGAAGCTCTTGCGTTTGCTGTCGAAATACCTGCGGATACGTTTGTCCCAATAACGTTGCGACCAGGGGGTGAGCGAATCCCGGAGTTTCGCCTGGTAAATTCCCTTGATCCCGATGAGGCGACCGTTACCGAACATCTGGAAAAAGGTTTCGTGATCCAGATTGCGAATGCCGGCCATTTTCAGCTCAAGGAGCGCGTTTTGCCGAGGATTCATATCTACGGCGTAAACGTGGTTCAGTCCGGACAGGGCGTAGGACAGGGCATTGCAGCCCGCAGAGGTGATGACCAGGAGATTGTCCTGCGGCCCAAGGTTCAAAACCTGTTTGTCGATCCGGGGATCCTCCCAGCATGTATTATAAACAAGATTGTTCCCATGGACCATTCGAAAGACGCGGCCACTCATCCATTCACTGATTCGGCTCATAAAAAAAAGGGGCTGAAAGCAATAGAATTCTAGAAAAAACGCTGCCGGGCCCAAAAAAAGAAGCCCGACCGGACATTCTAACAGAATGGGTCGGGAAAAAACAGAGGGGCGGGAATCTTAATCAATGGAAGGGTTCTCGCAAAAAACGAAAAAAGGGCGTGTAAAACCTTGACAAGGATAAGCGTTTGGCCTACGATGAGTGTTCCAACGTCGTTTCCGATGGGATTTTTGCGCGCTGAAACCGGTTGCCGACCCATCCATTTTGCCACTTTTTTCTCTTGCTTCCAATTCGACATGGTGGAACCCGTTACGATCAACCTTCGTTATCTTTCCCAGGAACTCGAACTCCCGCAGGAACAAGTCCAGGCCGTGGCCTCTCTCCTTGATGAAGGATTTCCAGTCCCATTCATTGCCCGTTACCGCAAGGATGCCACGAACAATCTCGACGAGGATATTCTTCGCCGGATCGAAGAGGAGGTCAGGTCCGCCCGAGCTCTTTGCGAGCGGAAAATGACAATCCTCAAAACGATCGAGTCACTCGGCAAACTCACGCCGGAATTGGATAAAAAGATCCGGGAGGCGAAAACGTCCAAGCGGCTCGAAGATTTGTACCTGCCGTTCAAGCCGAAAAAACAAACGCTGGCATCCACGGCGAAAGAACGGGGCCTGGGACCGCTGGCGATGGAAATTTTCGACGGCGTACTGTCTCCGGAAAAACTGGATCAGCGGGCTTCGGAGTTCATCGACGAGGACAAAAAGGTCCATTCCGTGGCCGATGCGCTGCTCGGTGCCGGGCATATCATCGCGGAAGTGTTCAGTGAAAAAATCGAAGTGCTCCAAGGCGCCCGGGAACACATGCAGCGGCATGGGAAAATTGCCACCGTGAAAATCGAAACGAAACTGCCCGCGGAAGGGGCCGTAGGGGTGGCTAAACCGGTAAAAGCGAAGAAGAAAGCGTCCAAAAAAGAGGACAATGCCCCTGTGGCCCCATCGGCGGAAGAAACGACGGAATCCGTTGTTACGGAGCCCGTTGCAATGCTCGAACCAACTCCGACTGAACAGGTTTTGGCGGAACCGATTCCTTCCGAGTCCACTCCGGCTGAGCCCGCTCCGATTGAATCGACCGTCGAAGCCGAGGATCATTCCGGGGCCGGTGGCGGCGAGGAAGAACCTGTCGTCGCCGAACCCATTGCCGAAACGCCGGCGGATCCGGTTGCCGCTGATTCCCCGGTTGCCGAAGTGCCGACGACGGAAACCCCGGAGGAGTCTCAACCGATTGGGACCGATGCTGATATCCAAGCCGTGACCGAGCAATTCCAGCAGTGGAAAGAAGGCCAGGAAGAACAGGGAATTCCTGTGGTCAAATCCCAGAATACGCTCAAAAAGAAAAAACGGGAAGAAGCTCGGAAAAAGAAAGTCGAAACCAAAGCCAAGCAACAGGAGCATTTCCACCGACAATTCAGCGATTATTTCGATTATTCCAGCGCACTTCGGGGTCTGCCGGCGCATCGGATTTTGGCGATCAATCGCGGAGAACGATCCAAGGTGCTGCGAGTGAAAATCGAGGCCGATGAAAGCCGGATTCTTGAATCGACCCGGGATTCTTGCATTCCAAAAGAGCATGGACACGCCGAATTTTTGGGTGGTTGCCTCAAAGACGCTCTCCAGCGGCTCGTCTTGCCGGCCATGGAGCGGGAACGTCGGAACGAAATGACCGAATACGCCGAAAACCATGCGATTCGGGTCTTTGCGAAAAATCTCCGCAATCTGCTGCTCCAGCCGCCGTTGCACCGGAAGCGGGTTTTGGCCTTGGACCCCGGTTACCGGAATGGCTGCAAAATCGTGCCGCTGGACGAATTCGGCAACGTGCTCGATTTCGAGACCGTTTATCTTGTCGGAAGCGCCGAACGCAAGGAAAAAGCGGTTCAGAAAATCGCGGAAATGATCCGGAAATACCAGATTTCCGTGATCGCCATCGGTAATGGAACCGCCTGCCGGGAAACCGAGGAAGCGGTCGGTAAAATGATCGCCGAGCAATTCCCTGACAGCGATTTGGCGTATATCATCGTCAACGAGGCGGGCGCGAGCGTGTATTCGGCCAGCCCGATTGCGAAGGAGGAGTTCCCGAACTACGATGTGTTGCTGCGTGGGGCCGTTTCCATCGGTCGCCGACTCCAGGATCCGCTGAACGAACTGGTCAAAATCGATCCTGCCAGTTTGGGCGTGGGAATGTACCAACACGACCTGAAGGGCAAGCATCTCCGCAATGCGCTCACGGAAGTCGTTGAATCCTGCGTGAACTATGTCGGTGTGGACCTGAACACGGCCACACCTGCGATCTTGCGCTATGTTTCGGGGCTCAACCAACTCTTGGCCAAACGCATTTACGATTATCGTGTCCAGCATGGTCCGTTCCGCAGCCGGGAAGATTTGAAAAACGTTCCTGGATTTGGGCCCGCGACGTTCACTCACGCCGCAGGCTTCCTCAAGATCTTCGACGGAACCAATCCGCTGGATGCAACCTGGATTCACCCCGAAAGTTATGAACTGGCCGGTAAGATCCTCGAAAAGCTGGGATTCGCGGTCGACGACCTCAAAAATCCGGAAAAGGTTAAGGAAATCGGGGCGAAAATCGCCGAGGAAAAAATAGGTGAATTGGCGACCCGATTCGCCGCCGAACTGGGGGCCGGGCTCTTTACGGTTCGCGATATACTCGAAGACCTGTCCCGGCCGCGGCGCGATCCCCGAACGGAGTTGCCGCCGCCGATTTTCAAAAAGGGTGTGCTCCACTTGGACGATCTCAAGCCGGGCACGGAACTCATGGGTACGGTCTTGAATGTCGTCGATTTCGGTGCCTTCGTCGACATCGGGCTCCATGACGCGGGATTGATCCATATCAGCCAGATGGCGGACCGGTATATCCAGGACGCCCACGACAAGGTTTCCGTGGGAGATATCGTCCGGGTCTGGGTGGTCGAAGTCGATCCGAATCGGAAGCGGATTTCGTTGACGATGTTGCCGCCGGGTGTGGAAAAGCAACCGAAACAGGAGCGTCGCGAACGACATCCTCAGGGTGAACGTGAAGAGCGGCCGCGACGAGAACCCGGGGAGAGCGGCGGAGAACGACGTGCCGGCCAAACCCCTCGGGACGCCAAAGGCGGTGGACGACGCGATGGCAAGCCGAGCGACCGGGGCGGCGATCGACGTGACGGTGGTGGTCGTCGGGACCGGGATCGAGACCGTAACCGTGGACCGAAAACCTACGTTGCGACTCCCAAGGAGAAGAACGTCAAGCCGATTACCGAGGACATGAAAAAAGGCAAGGAGCCGCTGCGAAGTTTCGGCGATTTGGCCCAGCTTCTCGGCCGGGTCCAGGTGCCCGATCCGGAAGAGGAAAAACGGCGCAAAAAGGAAGAAGAACGCAAACGCCGGGAAAAAGAACGCAAAGCGGTTCCGCCCACGGAAACGCCGCCGACCGAAGCGACACCGGAATCGTGATCCGTACTTACGTTTTAACCGCTCGTGCGCATTTGCGCGGTCGCATTGTTCGTCATTCTCGCTCTTGATTAGCTCTTGCACGCGTTCAAATGGATGCCGTGCAAGGGAGGTGATATCATCCGATCTCTAGATTCCAGCCCCAGCGGGAATGGCGAAATATTTTTTTCACGAACTCTCCTGAAACCATGAACGAACACGCGAAAGATTTTCTCAAGACGATTCTCACAACGCCCAGCACGACCGGTTTCGAGGAGCCCGTCCAGAAAATCGTGCGTCAATACGCCGGGGCCTTTGCCGATACCGTAACCACCGATGTTCACGGAAACGTCATTGCGGCCCGGAATGCCGACGCCCCCATTCGTGTCATGCTCGCAGGCCACTGCGACCAGATCGGGTTGATCGTCAATTACATCGATGAGCAGGGTTACATTTACGCTCTCACCGTGGGCGGCTGGGACATTCAGAATCTGGTCGGCGTGCGGGTGAAAATTTGGACCGCCGGGGGCTCCGTGGACGGCGTGATCGGCAAGAAACCGATTCATCTCATGGATGACGACGACCGCAAGAAGGTTCCGAAAATCAAGGATCTCTGGATCGACATCGGGGCCAAGGACAAAGAGGAAGCGGAAAAATACGTCACCGTCGGCGATCCGATTACAGTCGAACTGGAATACCGGGAACTGCTCAACAACCAGATTGCGGCCCCCGCCACGGATGACAAAGCCGGGCTCTGGGTCGCCATGGAAGCCCTGCGGCGAATCGACCCGGCCAAGCTGAACGTGGCCGTGTTCGCTGTGTCGACGGTCCAAGAGGAAGTCGGCCTGCGAGGTTCCCGGACAAGCTCCTTCGGTATCGACCCGCACATCGGTATCGCGACCGATGTGACTTTTGCCACGGACTGTCCGACGATTGAAAAGAAAACCAACGGCGAGGTAAAACTCGGCGGCGGGCCCGTTCTGACCCGGGGGCCCAACATGAACACGAAGTTGGTCAACGATCTGGTCCAAACGGCGAAAACGCATGAAATCCCAGTGCAAATCGTCGCCGAAGGTCGGATCACGGGCACCGACGCCGGTTCGATCCAAGTCAACCGCAGCGGCGTGGCCACGGCGCTGATCAGCATCCCGAACCGTTACATGCACACGCCGGTTGAAGTGATTTCACTGACCGACATCGACCACGCCGCCGATCTCATGGCCCGCTACTGCGAGTCGATCACGGCGAACGTGTCGTATGTTCCGTGATGCTTCTCACTCCGGGGACCCAGTTCCGGGCTCGTTGTATTTGCCGCATTATCGAACGAAATTACCCGGAACATACGGCGTTGCCGTGCCCGGTATTACCGGTTGCAATGGAGCCGAGGGCGCTTTTCGCAGGAGCACTCTCGGCACCGTGAACGTGTCCGGAAAGGTCGTAAAATCAGGCGACAAGACGTTTTCCTGGCCCGTCATGTCGATCACGCTCGACTTAACGATAAACGGCAAGTTCGAAGTAACGTTTCCATTTTCATCGGGCACGTCAATACCGTACTGGAGTCCGAAGCCCGTGTTGCCCAGTGTGATCGTGTGACCGCCGGTCCCCCGCTTGGGATTGGAAAACTGGAGTACGCCCGTCGATTGGGCCGGAACCGGCAAGCAACTGTACCCGCCGTCGGCACAGGCAAAAGCGGTGATGTGGCCCATATAGAAAAACGAATCAAAAACATGGTCGCTTTTGTTTTCGACGATCATGCAAAGGTCGCCGGCTTCATCCCGGAAAACGGTGTGCCACAGGATTTCGTTCGACGGTGCAGCGGCACTTTGTTTGGCAAAAAGTGTATCGCCCGCCCCGACGCCACCAGGCATGTTCAGCAAAGCGTCGACTGAAAGTGCAACGCTGTCCAAAGAATCCGCCGCGATCCGCAAGTAAATCGTCTCCGTCGGGAAAAGCCGCTGAAAAGTACGGCGGTCGGCCACGGGATACCAGCGATTGCCGTCCAGACTCGCATGGAACGAGAAACCGTCGGGCTTTCCATTCACGGCAACACGCAAACCCATCGACTTGAGCGAAATCGGCCCTGGAAAACTTGGAACCGGGGCCATCGGGACATCGGCGTTGCGTTCCCGAAAATCATAAGGGTTGCGTTTCCCTTCAGGATTCAAAAGGAACCGAATCGGTCGAAAATCGAACCGGCATATCAAGACCTTATCGTTCAGTTTCCAGACGGGCCGATAAAGTTTTTGCGGGAAAAGTCCGGCCGCGATTTCTCGGCTGCGTCCCAAGGGCGGCGAAATTTCGGAATGATACTCGGCCGTTTCTTCGCCGAAGCGCATTTCAAAACGGTACGCCGCCCCTTTCAAGGTTTCGTTTTGCCCAAGCAGGAGATACGTCTTTTCGGTCGGCTCGGTCGCGGGTGGAGCCGATTCCGGGATCTGAAGAAAGTTTTTGTAACGACCCGGATCAGGCTTCGACGTTTCGGCAGGCGGCGTAAGGGAAATCGGCACACCGCGAAAAACCGGCGTCGAAACGCCGATTTCCGCGATGTGGCTTTCTATGATTTGATTTTCAATCGACCCACCCGATTGAATCGTTATCGGAGCGGTGATTTGTGTGATCTTGTTCTCGACCTGGGCCGAAAGCGTTGAAAGCCCGGCAAAAAAAGTGAAACACGCAAGAAAGAAACGGATCATGTAAATTCTCCTTGGTGGGTGAAAAACAAAAAGCGCACCACAACCTCAGACGTAGCGGCGCGCTTTTTAATAGGAGTATTTTACCGGAACACCGAATCGCTGAAGTACCGGCTAAATGTCACGTTCGTTGATCCAGTCCGTGTGGAAGGGGCCTTCGCCGGGTTTGTCGGTTCGCAGATAGGTGTGCGCCCCGAAGTAGTCCCGCTGGGCTTGCAGCAGGTTCGCCGGCAAATTGGCCGAACGGTAGGAATCATAATACGACAGGGCCGTCATGAAGGCCGGAGCCGGGATGCCAAGCTCGATGGCCGTCTTGACCACGTTCCGCCAAGCGTCCTGGGCCGACTCGACGATGTCCTTAAAGTACGGATTGAGCAGCAGATTTTCCAGCTTCGGATCGGCATCGAAAGCGTCCTTGATCCGCTGGAGAAAGACCGCCCGGATAATACAGCCGCCTCGCCAGAGCATCGCGATCGGACCATATTGAAGCGGCCAGTCGTATTCTTTTCCCGCGGCCTGCATCTGGACGTAGCCCTGGGCGTACGAGCAGATTTTCGAAGCGTACAGCGCCTTGCGAACCTGCTCGACGAATTCCTTCTTGTCGCCCTTATAGGTTCCACCGGGTCCGCCGAGCACCTTCGAAGCCCGAACCCGGGCGTCTTTCATGGCCGAAATACACCGGGCGTAAACCGCTTCGGTGACCAGCGAACTCGGGGCGCCGACGTCGAGGGCAAGTTGCGACATCCATTTTCCGGTCCCCTTGGCTCCGGCGGTATCGAGAATCAAGTCGACGAGGTATTTTCCCGTTTCTTTGTCCTTGACCGTAAAAATATCCTTCGTGATGTCGATCAGATAGCTGTCGAGTTCGCCTTTGTTCCATTCATTAAACGTCTCAAAAATCTCTTCATTCGAGAATCCGAGGGCGTTCTTGAGCATCCAGTAGGCTTCGCAAATGAGCTGCATGTCGCCGTATTCGATGCCGTTGTGGATCATCTTCACGTAATGACCGGCCCCGCGGGGACCGACCCATTCGCAGCAGGGAATGTCGCTGTTGGGGCCGACCTTGGCGGAAATCGCCTGGAAAATTTCCTTGACCAGCGGCCAGGCTTTTTCGGTGCCGCCGGGCATAATGCTCGGGCCCTTTCGGGCTCCCTCCTCACCGCCGGAAACACCGGTCCCGATATACAGCAGGCCCTTGCTTTCGACGAATTTCGTCCGGCGTTCGGTGTCACGAAAATGCGTATTGCCCCCATCGATGATCACATCGCCCGGTTCGAGAAGCGTGAGCAGTTCCTCGATCACGGCGTCGATGGCTGCGACCTTGGGGTACAGTGCGATTTCCGGGGCCGGCACGGCGTCTTTCGACTGGATCATGAGCATGACCTTGCGCGGCCGCTTCAGTTTCGAAACGAGCTCCTTGAGCGAATAACAACCGACGAGCTTATCGCCCTTCGACTTGCATTCCTCCTGGTCCATGAATTCGTCGACCTTCGAGGTGGTCCGATTAAAGACGGCCACGGAGTAACCGTGGTCGACCATGTTCAAAACGAGGTTCTGCCCCATCACGGCGAGGCCCATCAAACCGATGTCGTAGTTCATTTTTTTAGCGTTGTTAAAGGTGTCGACCCGGCGTCTAGGACGCCGGCGTAAAAAAGCGTCAAACGATTTTTTTGCCAAATAGCCGCTTAATTTGCGGCCAAAAGTAAATGATACAAAACCAGTTGATCGTTCCAAGAATCTGAAAAAACAATCCCGGCCAAATAACGTCACAAAATATATCCCCGCGATTCAAAAGGCTTTCTGGGATGCCGACCACTGCGGCCCCGCTGGTAAACATGACCGGAATTGAAGCAGGAAAATCGATGCCTAGAAAGAATTGCCAAATTAAACTCGCTTCCCCCATGTAATTCAGATCGGTTACAATAGCATGATAAACAGTCCAACAGGTCAATAATATCAGCGCGAGATGCACGATAAAAACGATGGTGATAATTTTAATCGCTCGCATCGAAAGTTCCACGTTATAGAACACAACCGAATGGATTTCATGGTAATTAACGCCGGTGTCGGCGCCGCCCGGCTAAACTTTCCGTTTTCCTCCGACGAACACGGCCGAAGCTTTACCGGTCAGGTTCCAGCCGAAGTACGGCGAATTTTTGCTTTTCGAATGGAAATCCTCGGCCCGGACGGTCCAGTGGACATCCGGGTCGATCACCGTAATGTCGGCGTCAGCTCCAACTTGCAGCGTTCCTTTTGAAATCCCCAAAATCTTTGCCGGATTGATCGACAGCTTTTCAATCGCCGTGGACCAATCCAAAATTCCCGGCTTGATCAATTTCGTAACCACAATCGGAAGCATCGTTTCGAGCCCGATAATGCCGAACGGGGCCTGGTCCAGTTCGCGCATTTTTTTCTCGGCAGCGTGCGGGGCGTGATCCGAGGCAATCACGTCGATGGTCCCATCCCGCAAACCTTCGATACAGGCGTCGACGTGGTCCCGACTCCGCAGTGGCGGGCTCATTTTGAAATTCGGATCGTAAGTTTTCAGCGATTCGTCCGTCAGGGTCAAATGGTGTGGCGTGACCTCGGCGGTGACCCGAATGCCCCGGGTTTTCGCCCGGCGGATCAAACCGACCGCGCCTTCGGTGGAAACGTGCATGACATGCAACCGTCCACCAGTGATTTCGGCCAGCGTGATGTCCTGGGCGACCATGACGTCTTCCGCCGCAACGGGCATGCCGCGCAAGCCAAGCAGCATCGAGATTTTGCCCTCGTGCATAACGCCGCCCTTGGTCAGCGATGTAACCTCCGCGTGGCTCAGTAGCGGTTTATCGAACATCAGGCAATACTCGAATGCCCGCCGGGTCAGTTCGGCGTCTTCCACCGGACTTCCATCATCGCTGCATGCCACGGCCCCGCTTTTGAAAAGCTGGCCCAATTCCGCGAGCTCCCTGCCCTCCCGGTTTTTACTGATACAACAGAGGACAAAGACATTGCAATTCCCGCTACGAACGGCCTGCTGCTGGATGAATTCGACCGTGGCCTGGGAATCGATCGGCGGCACGGTGTTCGGGCAACAGGCCACGGAGGTGAATCCGCCGTGAACTGCGGCCAAGGTGCCGGTTTGGATCGTTTCGTCCTCTTCCCGGCCCGGCTCGCGAAGGTGAACATGCATATCGATCAGGCCCGGCGCGACGATTTTTCCCGAAGCGTCGAAGACTTCGTCCCCGTCCCCCGGGGGTGCGTCCATTTCGATAATCCGGCCCCCGTCGAGACGGAGATTGCAAACGCGGTCAAGTTGTTGCGACGGGTCGACGACGCGACCATGGACAATGGAAATCGGCATGGAATTCAAAACTTCAGTGGGATAGGGAGGAGTGAATGGACTCCGTTGATTATACTTTCCCGGAACACACTTGACAACGTCGGGGGGGTGGGCCTATAATAGCCGTATCGATTCAGTACAAATATCAAGGAGGTGTTTTCCGGCATGAAGACCGTTTTCCCGGACCGTCGGTCCAAGAGTCCCGAGCTGAAAATGACGCCGATGATCGACGTGATTTTCCTGCTCCTGATTTTTTTCGTCTGCACGGCGAACTTTCAAGCGCTCGAGGGTCTGCTTCCGACGAATTTATCGATGCCGGGCAGCGCGGCGTCCGAGGTGG
>JBEBTM010000048.1:0-14411 GCA_040393745.1 Thermogutta terrifontis
TGGGATCATTTTAGCTCACGATTCGAATCAAATCACCCAAATCCACTTCTTTCTCAGCGTTTTCCAGCTTTTTCTTCCCCTGGAATCGTAACACTTCGCAAATTCACACTAACCCAAAAATTTACTAAAAGTGGTATTCCCCGAAAAACCGATATTGTGTATTGTTTCCCCGTCACGTTTGCGGGAAGTGGCCATTCCCCACTCCAAAACTTACTTTTCCCTATCCATTGATACTCCTACGCCGAGATCTTTCATGAACATCAATCCGCTTGCCGTTGTCAGTTCTCGCGCCAAAATCGGCGCTGATGTTGAAATTGGCCCCTTTTGCATCATCGAGGACAATGTCAGCATCGCCGACGGTTGCCGACTGGATTCGCATGTCGTCGTAAAGAGCGGTTCAACCCTCGGCGAGGAAAACCACCTCTGTAGCGGCGTGATCATCGGCGGACTCCCCCAGCACACCGCGGCTCGGGCTCCCTTCTGTCAAGTCGTCATCGGGCACCGAAACACGTTCCGTGAAGGTGTGACGATTCATCGGGCTATGAAGGAATCGGAAGCCACAACTATCGGTAACGACAATTATCTCATGGTCAACGCCCACTTGGGTCACGACGTTCGCATCGGCAACCACAACGTTATGGTCAACAACGTCATGTGCGGTGGTCACGTCCAGATCGGCAACAACGTCAACCTGGGCGGAGCCACGGGCGTGCACCAGTTCTGCCGCATCGGTTCGCTGGCCATGGTGGGAGCCCAGTCACACGTCATCCAAGACGTACCGCCGTTCGTTACCGTCGACGGCCTGACAAGCCGGATTGTCGGCCTGAATCAGATCGGTCTGCGAAGGAACGGAAAAACCACGGAAGAAATCCGCACGCTCAAAGCCGTCTACCGCATCCTGTACCGTAGCGGATTGCCGTGGCGGGAAATCCTTCGCAAATTGCAGGTGGAATACGCCGTTGGACCGGGCGCTGAAATGACCCAATTCCTGCTGAGCACCAAGCGAGGCATCGTGAGCGAACGCC
Source organism: Thermogutta terrifontis (assembly GCA_040393745.1). GTDB lineage: Bacteria > Planctomycetota > Planctomycetia > Pirellulales > Thermoguttaceae > WRKP01. The sequence goes on from JBEBTM010000048.1 coordinate 1,026, forward strand.
GCAGCGCTCGGCAGGCTCCCCTGAAACTGATCGAGTCGGAATCCGGTGAATCGGAGGAAGACGACGCCACGATCGCCCTCCGCGCCAGTGCCGGTTGAGGTATCGATGGCTTCACGGAAAACAAACCGTTTGCATTTCCGCGATATTTTGATAAAATGACGGCTCCGGGAGCGGTTTTTCGCTTTCGTTGCCGTTTTTTATTGAAATCCCATGAAATGTCCCTTCTGTCATCACGACAACGATAAGGTTTCCGATACCCGAACCAGCGACGATGGTTACGTCGTCCGTCGTCGTCGTATCTGTTGCCACTGTGACAAGCGGTTCACGACCTACGAACGCATCGAAACCATCTCGATTTCCGTGGTCAAACGCAATGGGCATCGCTCCCCCTTCGATCGGGACAAACTGCGTCGGGGCCTCGAAAAAGCCTGCTGGAAGCGGCCTATCAGCGAAGCCCAGATTGCCACGCTCATCGCCCAGGTGGAAGGCGATATCGACTCGATGTTCGAAACCGAAGTCGAAAGCCGATTCATCGGCGAACGTGTCATGCAATATCTTGCCGAGTTGGACCAGGTCGCCTACGTCCGTTTTGCCAGCGTGTACCGAAAATTCGGCGACGTGAGCGATTTCACGCAGCAAATCGCCGCCATGCTCAGGAATCCCGAAGAATCCTCCTCGGCGTCCCGGCTTGCGGAACCGAAAAAACTGCGATTTCCAAAATCGAACAAAAAGAAACCGTAATCCGAATTCAACCATTTGACGTCGATCGAAGATCGTCGATGCAACGCTTGATTTATCCGATGGACGAAAATCTTCTCCGGGAAATCAAAGAGAAAATTCCCTATTTGAAAAGCGTTGAAGGCGGGTGGCGGGCTTTGTTCTACCACGAAGCCTCGGGAACCGCCGGCGTGTTGCATCGCGTGGTCCGCATCGTTTTGGAGCAACAAAAGGAAATCGAGGAATTGAAAGAGGAACTGGAGGAACTGAAAAAAAGATGACAACGATTTACCTCGATAACAACGCCACCACGGCCGTGGCCCCCGAAGTTTTGGACGCCATGTTGCCCTTTCTCCGGGACGATTATTTCAATCCGAGTTCAATGTACGAATCGGCGCGGTCCGCGAAACATGCCGTGGACCAGGCCCGGTTGACCGTGGCCCGACATCTGGGGACCGACCAGGTGTCGGAAATCCTGTTCACGTCCTGCGCCACCGAAAGCGTGAACGCCGCGCTGTTCGGAGCGGTCAAGGCGAACCCGAACCGCAGGCATATCGTTACCACGGCCGTGGAACATCCCGCGGTCGTGGAAGTCTGCCGGGAGCTGGAACGCGACGGCTGTGACGTGACCTGGCTCGGCGTGGACCGCCACGGAAATCTCAACCTCGGTGAATTCGTTCGGGCCCTGCGAAACGACACTCTCATGGTCGCCATGATGCACGCGAACAACGAAACCGGCGTCGTGTTCCCCATCGAGCGACTTGCCAGGGTAGTCAAGGAAACCGACCCGGCCGTCCTGTTTTTCTGCGACGCCACGCAATCTGTTACAAAATTACCGATAAACGTCGCGGACAATTTCCGTAACGTGGACATGCTCGCCTTTTCCGGGCATAAATTCCATGCCCCCAAAGGCGTGGGCGCGCTTTATCTCCGCCGGGGAACCCGGTGCCGGGCCTGGATGCTCGGCGGGCACCAGGAATCGGGGCGGCGCGGCGGGACGGAAAACGTCCCCTATATAATCGGCATGGCCCGGGCGATGGATCTCGCGGCGGAGAATCACGACGAAGATATGCGACGCATGACCGCGATGCGCGACCGGCTTGAATCGGGGTTGCTCCGAGGAATTCCCTATGTCGAAGTCAACGGAGCCGGAGCTCAACGCATGCCGAACACGCTGAACATTGCCGTACATTATATCGAAGGCGAGGGCATTTTGTACCAACTCAGCGATCTGGGAATCTGCGCGTCGAGCGGTTCGGCCTGCACTTCGGGTTCCTTGGAACCGTCGCATGTTCTTTCGGCGATGAAAGTCCCCTTCACGTCCATGCATGGTTCGGTCCGGTTCAGTTTGAGCCGATACACCACGGAGGCGGAAATCGATTTCGTGATCCGGGAATTTCCGGAAATCGTGGCCCGACTCAGGCGTCTCTCACCCTACTGGGATCAAACGGCAAATCAACCGCGACCCGGGGCCGCGCCGCTGTGACGATTTCACAATGCACACACCAAGAGACGGTAAAATATTAGATTCCGCATTATTTGTCATTCCCGCACAGGCGGGAATGACGTGGCTATTGTTTTACTGATCCTTAGAAAAGGAGTTTCCGCATTGGACATCCCACGTATCTTTACCATTACGGAAAGCGCTCACCGCATCCATAATCCATTCACGCCGGAAAAATACGCCACGCTCGGCGCGGTGTTGCGTCTGAAACCCGGTGCTCGCATCCTCGACCTCGGCAGCGGTTCGGGCGAGATGCTCTGCACTTGGGCACGCGATCACGGCATCACCGGCGTCGGCATCGATATGAGCCCGCTCTTCACCGGACAAGCGAAACTTCGTGCGGAAGAACTCGATGTCGCCGATCGGGTCGAATTCATCCACGGTGACGCAGCCGGTTATGTCGCCGACGAAAAGGTCGACATTGCGGCTTGCATCGGTGCCACATGGATTGGCGGGGGAGTCGCCGGAACCATCGAGCTTCTGGCAAAAAACCTGCGACCCGGCGGGATCATCCTCATCGGCGAGCCTTATTGGTTACGATTACCACAGACGGAAGACGTCGCCAAGGAATGTCACGCCGAGTCGATCTCCGACTTTCTCCTACTTCCGGAACTGATCGCGTCTTTCGACGACCTCGGCTACGACGTTGTCGAAATGGTCCTGGCCGATCGGGAAGGCTGGGATCGCTACGAGGCGGCCAAATGGATGACGATGCGCCTTTGGCTCGAAACGAATCCCGCGGATGACTTTGCGAAAGAGGTCCGAGCCCAACTGACTTCGGAGCCGAAACGCTACGCCGCATACACCCGCGAATACCTCGGCTGGGGCGTCTTCGCCCTGATAGTGCGGTGATGTGAGACCGTTGGTGGATTCGGCGGATTCTCAACGGCCGGGAACGCAAGCCCCGAACATTGAGCCGCTTTCACCACACGCCCTGACCTAACGTCCTGGTATTCAAAATCAAACGGTCGCCCGGCAGAAGTTGCTTGTTATGTCCCACGCCGGATTTGTGCAGCAACACCTCGTCCCACTTCAAATCGGTCGTAACCGGTTCTTCGTTCGCGCCGCCGGGTCTGATGTGCTGAATGTCGAACGTATTTTTCGGGATCGTGCCCTTCAAATTCGAAATCGCTTTCAGGACCGTGTCGTTGCCCGTGCAAGGGAAGGACGATACCTGCATATCCTCGGCAGGGGCCCGGACGATCACATAATACTCCTTGCTGTCCATGGACGCGACTTCGACGGTCACCTGTGGCGCGTCAAGCGATTTGGACAAATGCTGTTCGATCGCTTCCCGGCATTCCGCAACGGTTAATCCGTTCACATAAACCCGACCGTAGGAACCCAGCGTAATGTAACCATCGGGGCCCACACGGTGATCCCCGGCGATCTGCTCCATGTCGGACAGTCTGATTAATTGCACGGAAACAAAAAAATCAGGTACAACCGATACCGCGTCTTCCGACAAAACCTCGGCTCTACGATTGTGCAAAATCCGTTTTAACATGTCCACGACACGTTGCCTGAGCGATTCGACGGGAGTGCCGGCCACACTGATCGAACCGTAGGGACCCAATTCGATTTTGCCGCCAGGCATAACCGTGTAATTGCCCCGGATCGCATAATCTTCCGAAAGACCCTGCACTTCCAAAGCAACAACATCGTAAACCCGCAGCATGTACGGTGATTTCGGGACGATGTTCAGCGCCTTGACCGTGAGCAAATCCGGCGATTCGATGTAATACGCGGACCAGGCGGTCATGCCGCCGGATTTCGGTTCGGCCTTTTCGTTCGGTATATTTTTTGCTTCAACGATAAGCTCGACGGTCCTTTCCGACTTTTCGTCTTCCGCCGCGACGGGCACCAAGCTGATTTGAAGCACGCCGAGCAGAGCCACGGTAGCGAGAATAATTGAAACGACGATTTTCTTCATGGGAGACTCCTTGGGTTGGTTGAGTTGTTTCTGTAACATTCGCGCTCTTCGGGTCATTTTGCCTCCGCCGAAGCCGGGTCGGTTCAAAACAAACGACGGCGCCGCCTCATGGACCGCGAGCATCGACTCGGCAAATCGGCGCACGCCGTCGGGAGCGTCTCCGAAAGCGGCCAGATCGCACAGCCATTCCGAAGCTTCACTCCATTTCCGCAGCGCAAACCATGAGAACGGATTGAACCAATGAATCAGCGTCAAAAGCCGGGCGATTCCGTTTCGCAGCATATCGCCATGACGGTAGTGAGCCAGTTCATGCCGTAAGATCCCCCCGCGAATTTCCGCCGACGCCTCGTCCCAAAGTTCACGGGGGACAACGACGGCCGGCCCGCGAAATTGTCGCACCAGGCCGGGTCCCAGGTGGTCCGCAAGCAAAAGTGGCAACCGTTCGGGCCGAATTCCCTGCTCTTGAAGCAGTAAAGCCCATTGCTCCGCCGCGGCACCCTCGGCAGGCGCCGCCGTCACGAGCCGTTTTAGTAACAAAAACGACGACGCCGACCAGAACGTGAAAAATCCCGCCATTCACAGGAGCCAGACGATCGCAAACAACGTTGAAAGGGAGGGGCGTTCAATGTCCGGCAACGGGACAGTCGCGGCGGCAATCCCGATGCTTACGTGATTTTGTTGCGGAAAGTTTTTTGCAACGGATTCGTTCGAATCCGGCAAAATAACGGAGTTTCCAGGGATTTCCCGCTCGGTGACGTTTTTTTGAACGGCAACGGCAATCGGCAATCCGGCACCGAATATTCCCAGCAAGAGGACAAAGCTCCAGGCGGCCCGGTGAATTTTCGGCGACCGACATCGCGTTACCGTCAGAACAAACCAAACGGCCATCGCCGCCACGGAAAGCAAACTCGTCTTGACAACGAGAAGCGACAGAACATCGACGGACGTCATGGTTCCCTCCGATCTTCCTGCCGTTGGATAATTTCCTTGAGCACGTCGAGTTCCGAGGGTTGCAGTTCCCGCTTCCGGACCAGGTGGAGCAGAAGCGGCCCGATGTTCCCGCCGCAGAGCGTTTCCAGGAGATCGAAATAACGTCCGGAAATATCGGACTCCCGCACCAAAGCGTCGTACCGGGCCGGATATTGTCCGTTTTTTGTAACGAGCCCCTTATCGGCCAGGCGGTTCAGCCGGGTTTGGACCGTAGGATAGCCGATGGTTCGACCGCGATCCAGGAAAACCTTGTGAGCCTCGGCAATGCTCAGCGCGCCGTGACTCCACAAAAGTTCGAGAATTTCCAGTTCACCGGGCGAGAGCTTCAACTTTTCTTCGCGTTTTTTGGACATGGTTGGATAAATGGTTTATGACTTCGTAATAATACCACCTCGAAGTTTATTACATTGTCATTAGTTTGTCAAGGTTTTTTTTGAAAATTCGCGATCATTCATCGGTTTGCCGGGGATGCACCGGGTACCTTTCCATCCGACGGTGGCGCGGTACAATTTACCCTGTCGTTTTTTCAATCCTGACGGCCCCCAGATTTAAGGAAACTGATAGTGTCTAAAACAACGTCCGAAGCTGATCGTCTTTACAATTTCTCCGCCGGGCCCGCTGTTTTGCCGCTGCCCGTTCTCAAAAGAGCTCAGGAAGAATTCCTCTGCCTGCCCGGTGCGGGTGCGTCGGTTCTGGAAATATCTCACCGCTCGAAACCCTTTGACGCCATTATCAATCAGGCCGAAGCGAACATCCGTAAGCTGCTCGGCGTGCCCGACAATTACCGTGTGCTCTTTCTGCAAGGTGGTGCTCTGCTTCAGTTTGCGATGATTCCCATGAACATCCTGCAGGGCACGGGTAAAAAGGCGGATTACGTCGTTACAGGTTCATGGAGCAAAAAGGCCCTATCCGAGGCCAAGTTGGTCGGCGAAACGAACACCATTTGGGACGGCAAAGACGGCGGCTATCGACGTAAACCCTCCGCTGCGGAAATGCCATTTAATAAAGACGCCGCTTACGCTTACATTTGCTCGAATGAAACCATTGAAGGTGTTCAGTACCAAGAATTTCCGAGCACCGGCGATGTGCCGCTCGTCTGCGATTCATCGTCGGACTTCTTCAGCCGACCTGTTGACGTTTCGAAATTCGGCCTGCTTTATGCTTGTGCCCAAAAGAATTGTGGCCCGGCCGGTGTGACACTGGTCATCATTCGTGACGATCTTGTCCAGCGAAGTAGTGACCATTTGCCGTCCCTGCTCAGCTACAAAAAAATCGCCGAGGCAGATTCCATGCTCAACACCCCGCCCTGCTTCGCTATCTACATGGTCAAACTTGTCACCGAGTGGCTTCTCAACGATATCGGCGGACTCGATAAGATGTACGCCATGAACAAGGAAAAAGCCGCGCTGCTCTACGATACGATCGACGGCTCTAATGGTTTTTATAAATGCCATGCTGACAAGGAGTTCAGATCGATCATGAACGTCCCGTTCCGGCTGCCGTCGGAGGAACTCGACAAGAAATTCCAGGACGAAGCGAAAAACGCAGATTTGGTCACGCTCGGCGGACACAGAAGCGTTGGCGGGCTCCGCGCCTCAATTTACAACGCAATGCCCCGAGAAGGCGTGCTTGCCCTTCGAGATTTTATGGTCGACTTCGCCCAAAAGAACGCGTAGATTGCCGGTTTCCTCCTATTTAACAGCTCCTGCGGCGTTTTTCGAAACCGTCGCAGGAGCTAAACGAAGGAGCATTCCCGTTTTCCGCCATTCTTGGGAAAAACGGTCGATTTTTTGACTTGCTTATTCCGATCTTGACAATGTGAGGTGTCCTGTGCGATGTCGCCAAACACCTCGATTGTGAATTTGGTACAAACAGGTAAAAAAATGCGAATTTTTTCCTCTCTGCTCCTCGTTGTCTCATTTGCACTGGGCATCGTGAGCGCTTTCGTGGTCGCCTATTACACTTTTGACGCCAAACCTGCGGAAGTTGTCGATCGGGGACCTACGGTTAAAATCTTGGTTGCGAAGAAGGAAATTCCCGTCGGATTGGAAATTCGGGCCGAGGACATCCGCTTTACCGATGTCCCCGTTGCAGAAATTCCCAAGGAAGCGATCACGAATTTCATGCAGGTTTATCGCCGTCGAACAGCCTATTCGATTCCGGTCGGATGTCCCATCTGCGAGGATCTGCTCATGCCGAAGGCCGTCACGGATGCGGGCGAGAACCGATTTCTCCCGGCCGGAACACAGATCGTGACCCTGGAAATCGGCAGCGTGCGTCAAGGCGACGTACTCTCGGAGCCTAACATCCCGATCGCACATATCCTGCAGCCGGGCAAGAAGATCGATATTCACGTTGTGCCGGAAAATGAGCCGCAAGGTGAATTGATCGAGAAAAAGCTGGCCGTCATCAACAGTGTCGCGGAGAAGAATCCGAAAGCGGAAGCGGGCGAAATCGTCTTGGAGAACATCGAGGTTCATCAAGTCCACGGCCAAGCCGGCGCGAAAAACAGCACCGGGCGGCAACTCCAGGCATTTTCCATGATCCTCGACGACAGCGCCTCGCTCCGACTGGCCGAAGCGGCGAAGACGGGGCGCCTGCGTGTGTCGCTTCGAAAAACAAACCAACCTGTTCAGAAAACGGAGAGCGACGAACTTCACGCCGATGCGGCCTCGACGGTGAAACCGACTTTGACGGAACCCGCCGTGCCTCGGGTGTCGCTTGCCCAGCCGACCGTTCAGCCGGTCGTTTCCCGACATTCAATTCGTGACGCCGAAAAGATCGCTCAAACCGACAGCCAGCGTGTCGAACTCCGCCAATCGGCGACCGTCGAGACGTCTTTGCAACCCATGCGGACGACAATCCCGGAAGCGGCCCAAACCAACCGTACCCCGGTGACTTTCGTTTCGCCGATCCGGCAACCATTGGAGACGGAGAGAGCCGTTGAGTCGAGCGAAAGCCCACGCCAAACGATGACCGCGACGCAAGCCGCTCCGTTTCGTTCTCGCACCGAACCGAGGCTTTTTACCGTCGGCTCAACCATTCAGGCAGGTAAAATCAACACGGAAACCAACGGCTATTCACCGTTTTCAAGAAGCGTAGTCATGGATTCCGATCCTTCCGAAGAAGACGCCGGGGAAACCATCGAGCCGACACCGCCACGGATGCTGCGAAGCGAAGGCTCTTTTCCGTATCGTAATCGATGAAAAACGAACGGTTTCGCAACGGAATCGTCTGATTGCGGTACAAAACAGACGGAAACCACCGAACGATGTCTTACTCTGGAAATCTTTTTGACTTCGAAGACGCTTCGAAATCGGACCCGGAACCGATTCCCAAGCGACCGGTAAAACGGGCCGAAAAGATCATTGCGACCTCGCCTGCGGAGGAATTGCCGGTGTCCCGCGAACCGCTGTCCGTCTCGACTTTGACATTGCAAATCAAGGACGTTTTGACCGGAGAATCGTTTCGGGACATCCGCGTAACAGGCCAGATTTCCAACCTGTCCCAGCCGTATTCGGGCCACATCTATCTGACACTCAAGGATGACGGAGCCCAACTCCCGGCCGTGGTCTGGAAGTCGGCGGCGGCGAAGGTCCGCTTCAAAGTCAAGGACGGCATGGAAGTTCTCTGCCGAGGCCGACTCGATGTGTATCCGCCCCAGGGGAAGTACCAGCTTGTCGTTACGGAAATGGAGGAAAAGGGACTCGGAACGCTCGAAGCCGCCTTTCGCCGGCTGCACGAAAAACTGGCCGCCGAGGGCCTGTTCGAACCGAGCCGAAAAAAACCGCTACCCCGGTCGATTCGCCGCGTCGCCGTGGTCACGAGCGCTTCCGGGGCGGCCATTCGCGACTTTTTACAGGTACTCGGACGCCGGACCCGACGTATCGACGTGTTGCTCGTTCCCGTCCGGGTTCAAGGTGACGGTGCCGCCGCCGAGGTAGCCCAGGCGATTCAGTGGGTTCATGCGATCCGGGAGACGCAACCCGTGGACGTCATTGTCGTCACACGCGGCGGGGGCAGCACCGAGGATCTTTGGGCTTTCAACGAGGAAGTCCTGGTCCGGGCCGTGGCCGCGTCAGCCATCCCCGTCGTTTCCGGGGTGGGCCATGAAATCGACGTCACGCTCTGCGATTTGGCCGCCGATGTTCGGGCACTCACGCCCAGCGAAGCCGCCGAGCGCATCGCCCCGGAAGATGCCGAACTCCGGCGAGGGCTGCAACAATATCGCACGAAAATAAACGATCTGCTCCGTCGCCGCCTCCAGGCTTGCGAAGATCGGCTTCGGCGATTTGAAACGCACCCGTCGCTGGCCCGACCGGAGCGATTGGTCGAGAATCGACGCCAAACGGTCGATTGGCTCGAAGAACGCCTGAATCACACCATGGATCGCCGCACGCAGGACGCCCGACAAAGTCTGGCCCGACTCGCGGCCACACTCCAGGCGCTGAGTCCGCTGGCGATTCTGGCCCGGGGATACAGCTTGACGACCACCGAAGACGACCGACCGCTACGGAGCGTTACGGAAATTGCCTCTGGCGACCACATCCGAACACGACTGGCCGACGGCACGTTTGAAAGCGTCGTTATTCAGACGACGACTCCGGTTCCGCGCTGACGATCGGGGTTGGTGGATACCGGTGCATCGAATCACATGTTCGTGTCGTCATCCTCGGCGGCATTGTTCGTGAGGCGTTCCAGGGCTTGGGCCAAAATCGTTTGGTGTTCCGGTATCCTCGTGTAAATCCGGCAGATGCGGTAACTCTGTGGGATGTGCTGGAACAGTTCCTCTTCCTCCAGGCGACGAACGCGCTCCGTGGCCGGGTCGAACAGGAAATTCTGGAGCGAGCCGGGCTGGTGCGAGTCCGGCCGGTGAAGATGCCGGGCAATGTCCACCTCGAAAGGAATATCCTTGTACTCTGTCGGCAAACAGGAAACCACGGCCCCGCGGAAGGTTTCGTCGCTGGCAAAGATGCTCGTCTGCTCCCGTTGGCCGGGCATGAAGAGCGTGGTCGTTTCCGCGGCCAATTGGAGCGGAACTTGCCGGACGAGAAAGTCCGACCATGGTTCGGCCAGATTTCGCTTCGCTTCGTTGGGCGACCGGCTCCACCGGGATACGTCGACCAAGAGCGACCATTCCGTGAAATGGAGATATTCGTCCAGATTTTCCAGCGGGTTGCCGCTTCCCTCGCCGCCACTGCCGGGAAAGAGCAAGTCTCGACTTTCCAGGAACAAGTCGTTGAGCGCCAAGTCAATGGCGCGAACGGTCCGGTGGAAATACACGCTCCGGAAAAGCTCCGCACGGACGGTCAGAAACCGGGTCAGCGTGGCCAAACCTTTTTGGTGAACCGTGAGCCCCTTGTCCGTGATAAAGGAATAATGCAAAAGCCGGTAAATATCGAACGCTCGGGCACTGAAGCCGGTCATAAAAGCATCACGGAGCACAAAATCCATGTTGTCGACCGTGTAAAGACCGCTGAAAAGCGAGCGTAAAAGCCGGAGCCAGCGAGGAAATTCCCGGTCGTGATCCGTGGGTCGAACGATCAGGAACGCAATCTGTTCCGGGTCCAGCGTTTCTCGAGGGTCCAACTCGCCCAACGGATTACGCCGAACCCGCTTGAGCAGCGGCGCAAGCCGGGTTCGGATGATTTCCGCGCCGAGTCGTTCGTGGTTCAAACCGAATCGGGAAAGATACCGGGCATCGAAAAAATGTCCGAAGGGCCCGTGCCCGACATCGTGGAGCAGCGCGGCCATGCGGACCAGCGATTCGAGATAGTTTCGGCTCGGCATTTTTTCCGACTCGTTTTTGCAGACGTCGGACAAACTCGGATAAAGCCGATCCAAGGTCCGACTGGCCAAGTGCATGGTCCCGAGTGAATGCTGGAAACGAGTATGCTCCGCCGTGGGATAAACGAGCCAAGCGGTTTGAAGCTGATGAATCTGGCGAAGCCGCTGAACCCAGGGGGAATCGATAATATCCCGTTCGGAAACGTCTTCGACATCGTCGATGGATGCGGAAAAGGGAATATAGCCGTGAATAGGGTCCTGCGTCAGATTTTCGCCTTCGTAATAATGCATGGTGTGAATTGACAGAGTGAGAGAATTCGAAATAATAGACGGTTTCACACGAAGACACCGCCGGCGCCCTGGAGGCCGGGCCGAACACCGATTATCGATGATTGCCGATCCGTTGTCAATTCCGCTTCACTGCCCGATTTGCGAGAAGAAATTCCTTTCCGGTGATCCGAACGCGTCCATGCCGTTCTGTTCGAAGCGGTGCAAAACCATCGATGCGGCCCGCTGGCTCGGCGAAGAATACGGGCTGCCCTATGAATCGGACGACCAACCGGATCTACCTGACCACGAAACGTGAGCGTGTGACGCTCACACCGCGCCTTTTCCACCGGAGCCATCTTGAACTCGAATGACATTGTCAACCGGGACGACAAAGATTTTCCCGTCACCGGATCGGCCATGAGAGCCCGTTCGAGCCATGCGGGCGATTGTGTCCACGGTCCGTTCGAGAAAATCGTCATTGACAAGAATTTCGACCCAAACGATCTGCGACAGCTTTTGCGGGAAGCCCGTTAATACCCCCTCGGTCGGGGTATCCGCAAAACCAAGGACATCCATCACCGTCATACGTTCCACCTCAACTTGGCAAAGCGCTTCCCGAACCGCGGGCCATTTTTTCGGCTGGATGTTCGCGATGACCATTTGCATGAGAAGTGATTTCCGTGCGTAAAATATGATACGGGCTCTTCCGCCTGCGCTTCAGTGGATTCGCGTTTCCGGAAAAGGACCGAAACCCGCTCCATTCTCCGTTATTGTAAAGTCCCCGGAAGCAAAACGCAAGCGGTCCGTCGTCAATATTTGACATCAAGCAGATAAAGCCCCTGCGGCGGTGCCGTGGGGCCGGCCTGAGCCCGGTCGCGGGATTCAAGGATCCGCCGCAACCGGTCGGAGTCGGTCTTTCCGCGTCGACCCTCCACGCCCAGCAGGGCCAACGTTCCCGCAATGGCCCGCATCATATTGTACAGAAACCCGTTCGCTTCGACTTCCAGACAAATCAGCGGCGGCAACAGGTCGTTGGAGTCCAGTCGGGTCAGCAAAACGTCCGTCACGGTCCGAACCGTCGTTTTTCGAGGCGAACCCTGCGTTTGAAAACAGGCGAAGTCGTGCTCGCCGAGAAGATGCGCCATGGCATTGTGCATGGTCGGAAAGTCCAGCGGCTCTCGATAGATCCAAGCGTAACCGCGAGTGAACGGAAATCCCGGCCGGTTGTCGTCGATCAGGTAGCGGTAGCGCTTCGAAACGGCATCGGCAATCGGATGGAACGACGGCGGAACCTCCTCGGACCGGAGAATGCGAATATCCGGCGGCAGGAAACCATTCAGGGCCCGCTGAAACACGGCCGCGTCGAGCTTACTTTCCGTGGAAAAGGCGGCAACCTGTTTCAGGGCGTGAACACCGGCATCGGTCCGACCGCTTCCCGTAACGGAAACGGCCTCGCCCGTGATTTTCCGCAGGACGATCTCCAGGGATTCCTGGATCGTGGGGACGTCCGGCTGCCGCTGCCAACCGCAATAGTTCGTGCCGTCGTAGGAAATTTCCAGTTTGATCCGTCGCATAATGAAAATCAGGGCACGAAGCGTCAACGAACGACGATCGTCAGCCGATTTTTTTTCTGACAACGCGGACCGGCTCACCGACGTCGAATTCTTTGGTATTGCGTCCCGGAACGACTTCGATTTCCAAATCCGTCGTTTCCCTTGATCCATATTTCGGGTCGATCAGGTCATATTCCTTTTCTTCTTCGGCGATCTTGGCGTAATAAGCTTTTACCTGACCGGGCTCCTCCGGAACAGGGAGTTTACCCGTAGGACTCTCCTCGGCCAGGGTTTTCATAACGACAACCTTGTATTTTCCTTCCGGCGCACCGGGAAATTTTCCCAAGGTGTGAATCCGGACACTGCCGTTCGGATCCGTGAGCCCCCCAAGAACCCACTTGAATTGGGGATCCTCGGAAAAAAGCGAGACGGAGGCACCCGGCAAAGCGTTGCCGTCTTGTTTGACGGTCACGGTCACCGCGTGCAGTTTCGGCAGGTCCGCCGGTTTGTCGTTTCGGTTACATGCCGTTTGAGAAAACAGGATCACAAGGACGCAGACGGCTAATCGACTGTATTTCATGGAATTCTATCGTGTAAAAAAGGGCGTGTCAATCAGGAAGCATAAGCAAACG
>JBEBTM010000049.1:0-14190 GCA_040393745.1 Thermogutta terrifontis
TCGTTCCCGTAATGTTTCGTCAGCAAGGAAAGTGCATTTCGACAATGGTTGAACGTCGGGGTTTTTAAAACATTATTGACATAATACCCTTCGGCCCATTCGAGAAAATGGACGGCCAATTCTTGGCAGGAAATCCCCGATTTCGTCCGGGTAGGCGGCATTTTTCGCCCGTTGGAAAGATATTCGGCCAAGCGCCGTTCGTATTCCTCATGGCTTGCTTTGCTTCCGTGGACTCCCAAATAGAAACGGCGCCCGCCAAGTTCGATGAACGCCTGCCCGGAGGCTTTGTGGAGACGGTAAGACGGTAGGTTAATCTTCGGCATTTTATAGCTCCTTATGCTACATTGTGGAAGAATACCGGGTACTACCCGTTATTCCAGCATTTTTGCAGCACTTCGGAACGCCCGAAGGTAAGACCTAACTCTTTCTGCTTATCGTGTTTACGTTAATGGGCGACACGGGATTCGAACCTGTGACCTCTGCCGTGTGAAAGAAACCCCGGAAAGGACGCCTCGCACCAAAACTGCTTGATGTCAAACATTTTACACCGATTCTCAAACTTATCAATCCCTCTCATTCCTTATCAAAAGTATGCAAATAGTAGTGGTACATGGCCCTTTTCGGTGGTACAAAGTGGTACGAGCTTGAATACGAAAAGCAGAAATCATACTGTTAAATCTCTGTCTCTATTCGGGTGCCATAAGAGCGATAATGAGGGGCGCGTTTATTGTCCCCAATACTTGTTGTGGAGATCGGGATTAAGATACACCCTCTCATCAATTTTGAGTCCATCCCAAAACTCAATTTGCACTTTCCTGTTTTTCGCAATTCTTTCATACGAATCATACGCGCCTGAATCAATCAACACATTCGTTACGATAGTGACTCCGGTAGGTTGATACTCGTCGATAAGCTGAGGAAGTTGCACATCATTCCTCCCTAAAGACCGATCTTTCTTTGAAAATTTGCACTGAAATATCCACTGTCTGCCTGCCCTTTGCTCTTGCCCTGCGTGTGAAGCCATTTCGGCGATAACATCTCTACCTCCGTCACGCGACCGTGCTTTTCCCATTTTTTTGGTTTTATCGCGAATGTATCTCCCATCTTTCTGAATAAGCTCATAACAAAGAAGCTCAAATTTCTCATCATCAAAATCAGTCCATTCGCATTTTGACGCAGTACCTGTCGTCCCTTTTGCCAAGAAGTCAGCCAAGATTCTCCGGGTTCCAGCTGCCATCCCATCTATTTGCCTTCTACTCATCACTTCAAAACAATCTCTGAACATCACGTACTGAAACGTTTCATCGCCAAACGATAAAACGGAGAGATCCGGTGTAATGGAGAACGAACCAGAAATTCCCCAATAATGCTCTGCGTTTTGCTGTGGATCATCCAGGGGAAACACATGGCGTGCACATTGTGTGGCCCGATAGTGCAGACCAATAGGAATGCGAATAATATCTCCTTGTGTCGAAATATATAAACTATAAGTATCTGAAAAAACGTAGTTCGGTTCGATAAAATTGATTGTGTCAGGACAGTAGTCCGAGGCGACCCTCATTGCCATGCAAATATCTGCATCGCTAGGTAATATCCAATATTTTTCTGAGACATATAGGTCGAATCCGAGCTTTAAGCTCCAGGCAGACCGCCAAGTCGTGTATGCCCATTCAGGGTGTTCCGAAATATTCGAATCATAATTCTCATCGAAATTGTCCGAAACGAGGTAGTTGCCAAAATACTTGTCGCAATAGTACGGCAATGCTGGGCATTTTTCAAAATGGTCGATTGCATCCTGAAAGTCCGCAAAGTGATCCGCGAAGTCTTCACTGCGTTCGTTACAGTCGCGGCATTCATCTTCTTCGCATTTGTCACAATTAAAAGCATTGGTGCAAATACCCAGATGCTGACACAATCCGGTCGTCAGTTCTTCAATCGCGTTATTATCGCTACACCTGATGAGCAAGGCAACGCAAAACTCTCCGTCTTTATTTATTTCATCGTAATCAAGGATTTCTCCCACTTCCGAAAAACATTGTCCGATAAAAGCTATCTCCAAATAGTCGATTGCATAATCGTAGTTGTAGCTTAGGCCCGTATCAATTCCGATAAGCACTTCATACAATTCTTCGCTATACTTTTCCCATTGCGAACTGGCTTTATAGCGACTCCTTGGGAGAACGACTTTCTGGCACTCCAAGATATTACGCATGATCGGTTCGTTTAAGGATTGTTTTTTTCTGTACCAACGCATCCAAGTGTCGGTGCAGTTCATCCGGTAGGCGGCCACCGCGAATCAAAACGCCGACTTCCATGTTTCGTTCCATTGCAGCCGTTGTCAGGTTGGCACTCGTGATAAAGGCGGTCATTCCGTCGGCAACGGCACACTTGCCATGAACCAGTCCCTGGGGGCGTACGCCGTCATTACCGATGCGATAATACAGATTGGCTGAAGGAACGGTTTGACGCATGACCTGAAATGATTTGGCCGATGAACGGCCACCTTCATTCTCCGATTGTTCCATCAAAATATCGATCCTCACGCCCCGCTCACTGGCAAGGAGCAACTCGGCTTTGATCGACTCCACCTCATAAGCTACGAAACTCATGATGAACAGGCGATATTGTGCCGAGCGGATAACCTCACACAAAACTTGTTCGGTATGACGAATCGGAACCGTTCCAGTCGTCTCGCCCGTCCAGACCAGTTCGACGGTACTGCGTGTTTCGAATAATGTCGATGTGGCCGAGGCCCCGCGCAGAGCCGATGCCAGTTCTTTCGGCGTGATATTTTGCTTCGTCCGTTGCCAGGCGTCCTCCAAACGACGTAGCAGCTTCTTGTCTGCATTCGGGCCGAAACTTCGAACCGACGACGAAAAGGAATCCGGAGAGTCCAGCCTCTCAATCTTATTAGCGGCAACGTCGATCCTGTCTGGATGCAACTCGGCTCCGATCTCGGCGACGACTTTCCATAGGTTTTCCATCATGTCTCCTTTACCTTGAAAAAGGCCGCATCGGAGCACTCGAAGGTCTCGACGAGCAGGGCTCGATCCAGGTAACGGTTGCCGCTTTCGCAGGAAGTTTCCGAGACGAACGTACAGGCATGACACGACGCCAGATGCAACGAGCTATCGATCAATGGATCGTGTTCACAGCATAACGGATCGGATGAACAGACGTGAGCCCGGTGGAGAGCCTGACCGATAAGGCGATTCATGTTCTCCGGTTTGCCGAGATCGACAAGCCCACCGAGCGTTCCGTCCGAATCGGCGGCCGCCGTGTAAAGGAGTACACCTGCCATTTCTCTGTAGCCGTATATCCGCTCCCGGATGCTGGCCGCATTGTATCCACAGTCAAGGGCCAGTTCGCGGATCAGCAGATGAGCGAAAGTGTGTAACAATACGAAACGGATACCCGGATAGCTCTGATTCGGTTCCAGATTTCTCGCCACCCGCCAGGCTGCATGGGCTTTTTTCAGACGGTCATTGCGTTTGCCGACACTCGGCCGTTTTGCCCAAGAGAGAATGGCATGCTCACTGAAACGAAGGAAAATTCCTTCGCCGTGCACTTCGTTGACCGGTACCCAATCGGGTCGGCCCTTGGACAGCGTCGCCGTCCGGGGACGGTCTTTCGGATCGACCGTATCGTCCGGACTCTCAATTCGGGTAAAGCCGAGTAAGGCGTTGACCTCGCGCAAACGTTCCAACAGAAGCACATCGGCAATCTGGTTGCGGTAGTGGCTCGGGACTTCGACACGACGACTCATAAAAAAAGGCCAGTCCGTGAGCGGTTCCTTGGCGGTCAGGATGTTCCATTCGGGCGTTTTGATATCAGTGTCCGTAACGACGATTTCTGTTTCGGTTCCTTGCCGCTTCGCCTGAATCGCATCCCAGATTTCGGCAACGCTGAACTTGTCTATTCCTTTCAAGTTGTCGTTGTGGATGGCAAATTTTAGGGCTCCCGTCAACTCTTCAATCGACGCCAGATCACGCAACGCCTCCCAGCCACCGGTAATGATCTGTTCCAGCGGGTTCTTTTCCGTCGGGATCGCCAAGACGGAAACGGTCGACGGAAACCAGGTATTGGTCGCCCCGAGGATGATCGCCCGAGTTTCTTCCTTGCAGCCGCATTGACAGGTGTCGTGATGTGGATGTCGTCCCCGGCATCCCGGAAGATTTCGCTGAGCGTCCTTGCCGAAAGCATAGACCAACGATTGTGATCGGCCGCAGTCGCTGCATTTGACCCACAGGTTCTCCGTCTGGAGCGATGCGCCGCTTTCGAAAAACTGCAATCGGCCTTTGCAGGTCGAAGGGCCGCTGTGAACGAACCAATGCCAGGGAAAATCGTCGAGATGACCGTTCCTACAGGCCAATAGAAAACGGGTCGGAACCGCATCGGAGTTCTTCCCCTTTTCGCAGTTCGTATGGACGAAATGTGTCTGCTCCGGTCGGTAAGGATTCGACTTGAGTTTGAACAGCCCGCTGTCGCAATCTGCAAGCATACCGCAACGCACACAACGGAGCCAGCGTGGAAACGGACGAACCGGCACACCGTTATGGGCTTCGGCAGTGAAAGGGTTTTCGTCGTCGTCCAGAACGACAGGCGGCAGTTTAAGATTCTTAACCTGCGGACCGAGAACACGACGAACGACGTTCAAAAGCCTGGATTCCTCGACGACGGTACCGAGATCGCTTCGCCAGAAATCCAAGCCCATCGTGATAACTGACAGATTCGGCAAATCGATCAGGGCACCAGGGCCGTAAGTCCAAAGGAGTTGGCTTGGCCGGACATCGCCTACTCGATACGTCGCTTGCTTACTCATGCGTCCGCCCCTCCTTCCATGCTGATCGAATCCGAATCGGTGTCACCATCGTCTTGTGGACGAGCCTGCCAATCGGGTAACTCCCGAGGTGGTGTTTCCTCCAGAATGAGCCGAACCCCCGGCTCGACTTCCCGCATCGACTGGGGAACGGTCAACTCATCCCAAAGGGCGAAACCGGGTTTTTTCAAAAGCGGTGCCACGGTTCCCTGTTTACTTCTTTTTTCGTAACCGAGCGTCCGCCCGGGCTTCCGGGCCTCCTTGGCCCAAAGGTCGAGCCGTTCGTCAACCATTTTTTTAACGATTTCCCCGGCTTCCTTGTCTTTCGTTCGCCAAGCTCGGGCGGAAAGTTCATCCGGAACGAAGGCGACTTCCTTCTGGACATCGGGTAAGGCCATCGCCGCCGCTCCTTCGTTCGCATTGAGAGCCTCGTTTTCCAGGCGCATCAAGCTGACCATCGTTCCCGTCAAACCTCGGTCCAGAGCTCTCGGGGCAAAGGGTGTGACCGACTGCGACTCGACGTGCTTGTAGAAGCAGGCGTGGTAATGTTCGTAGGTCTCGAAGTGTGAAAAATCACGCGGTCGGGACCATGTCAGAACCGTACAAACGATTCCCGGAAAAGCACGTCCGACACGGCTGGTGGCCTGAATATATTCTGCGGTGTTCTTCGGTTGACCGTTGACGACCATCAGGCCGATGCGGTTGACGTCGACGCCGACGGACAGCATGTTCGTTGCAAGAACAACATCCGTCGACTGCACCTCGCCTTTCTCCCAATTTTCCTTGAACTTGATTTCGAGTTGATCGAGTTTCTTAGGAATATCCTTACTGGAAACGCGAGACGTCAACTCGTCGATGTTGCGAATGCTCCGCTGAGCCAAGCCAGGACGGAGAACGTCACTCATCTTGACCCGATAGGAACGGGTCTGAACGTCGTCCTCAGCCAAACGCCGCATACCGCCAAGTTCACGGAGCGAATTGAAGTACCCGACAAGCGTCATGTACGGATCTGCTGCCTCGCCGAATTTGTCGAAAAGAGCTTTGGCCGCCGACAGAAAGGCAACGTAGACTCGAATTAACACGGCGGGCCGGGAACTGCCGGGTGAACAGATTCCCATGTATTGACGACCGGGTTTCTCTTGCGTACTTCGTTGGACGGAGAAAAAATTGTCCTTGATGTCCAGGCCATGCGGTGGGAAAATCGAAACTTTTCGTAAAAAGACGTTGTTGATCTGGCTGTCGGCTTTTCGAACCGTCGCCGTGGATGCGACGATCTTCGGCTTGATCGTTTTGCCGTCGAGTTTCCAACTTGCCAGTTCGTCGACCGCCGACTCGTAAAGACCGACCAAGGTTCCGAGCGGACCGCTGATAAGGTGGAACTCGTCCTGGATAATCAAGTCGGGCGGCCTGAGTTTCTTAACTTGGCGGACCGTGGTCGCTGGTAGGATTCCGCTTTTCGTGTGTTTTCCCGTACATTTCGCATCGGGCAAAAGAAAACCGTGTCGAGGACATTCTTTCGAAACATAGCCGAACAGATTGCGTGATTCCCCCTTCCATGCCATCATTGCAAACTTATCAACCGTCGCGATGAGCATCGACGGTGGACGCCGATAGATTTCTTCATCGACCACGACAACAGGCAACCCCTCTCCCTGGGCTTTGGTTTTACTGAATTCACAGCGTCCTTTCCGGTCACCACAGTAAATAATCGTCTTACCGCGTTCTTTGTCGACCTTGATTTCACGACCGGGTGCGATTTCCGAACCACACCAAGGACAAGTCGTAAGCTGAGCCGGCGTGGACGAAGCGAACTTGCCGTCACGTTCGTTTTCAACTGCAATGTTACTTTGGGCCGTCGTATTCGGTGTCGTCGATTGACCGACCCAAAGCCCGATCGTAAACGGTGTCGTCCCCCATTGCTTAGGATCGCTCCGTCGGATTGTCTCCATCGCACAAATCAAGGCGGCCGCCCGCTGAAACTGCTGGATTGTCAATAGGCGAAGCGTGTACCGCATAATCACGGACAAACCGCGAGTGCCATCGTAACCGCCCACTTCGCCCTGAAGCCGCCGAATGCCAATCGCAAAGGCACTGGCACCGAGATAGGCTTCGGTCTTGCCACCGCCCGTTGGGAACCAGAGTAGATCGGCAATTGCATCGACGGGTTGCGTTCGGTCCTCGTGAGTCGGATCGGCCAGAGCAGGAATCGATAGGAGTACAAACGCAAGCTGGAAGGGGCGCCAAGTCCGATTCTTCGGAATGTCGTAATCGTCGACCGATTTGGTCTCGCCTCGTCGTTGGGCTAGAGAATAAACGCCGTGTACACGCTGGGCCGCCATCGCCCGATTCATGAATCGAAAAGCAGTCAAAGCCTGTTCATTCGTTTCGAGTACGCCAATCCCCTCTCGAAGTCGCTCCAACACGTCCCCGCAACGATCCAAGGCTTCACCGGCCGCCCGATCGAAACCGACGACATCACTACCGATTCGGCTACGTTGCTCCGCGATCCAAGCGGTGTAATCGTCGGTCAATAGCGAAAGGGCCGCGACCAGTTCCTCGGTTGGCATCTCGGCCAAACGATTCATATCGAGAAAACCGCATTGGACGATCTGTCGCATTACAGGCCGGTCTTCTGGTTCGCTACCTGGCGTCTCCGTGACAGGAACCTCGTATTGCGGGACAACGGTGGTTCGAATTTCCGTTGCGTGAAGCGGATCGTTATCGGCAGTCGTTGCGTGGACGGAAACGCCGTGTCCGATGGCAAACTCGACTCGGTTGCGGTAGACCATCTCCAAGGCGATTCGCTCGGCTTGGTCGGGATCGTCTTCATTACCGACATCGTGAACAGGCCGCTTGCGGAAAATCGCCCGCCCTTCCGGATCGCGGACGATCAGTTCCGGCTGAAAAATCCAAGTCGCGTCCTGGTTCGTATCCGGCTTGATTTGGTTGTTGACAAGGAACAAGGCAACGAGCCGCTGCCGCTTTCCGACTTCGCCGTAAACCTTACCTTGAAGTACGACATCCGGCGTATGATCGTCCAGCGGGATCGGCTCAATCTCGCCGGGTGTGAGTGGAATCGTTTGGCTGCCGCCAGCGGGGTAACGCTTCCAACAGCGAAGTGGCTTGCCGGTTTTTTTGTGTACCGCCGTTTCGCTGACTTCACGTTCGTACCGTCCCCAGGATGCGACGACTTCGATCTTTTCGGCATCCGAGTCGATACAGAATGTTAGACCGATGGACGACGGCACGAGCGATTGGTTCAAAGCGATGTTGTTGTCCGTCGATTCTTCTTCGTCCTGATCGTCGATTACGCCGGGGCCTTGATGGTCGACATCGACATGATCGTCATTGATTTGCGGCTGCAACTCCTCTGGATTAGGCATGTCTTCCGGATCGGGAATGTCGGGCTGTTCCGAGGAATTCGGCGGTACCTTGGGCGAGAGCTTACCAACAAGATAACGGTCACGAACGCTCATGCCGACGATTTCCTCCTCCGGTCCGTTGGCCGGACCAAGTAGATCGTCAATGACTGCCATTTTCAAAAGTTGCCGCAGATACGCCTGATCGTCGAGCAGCGTGAGGCCGTGATGCCCGAACCCACAGGCTTTCTGCATCGCGGCGATGAAGAGCGACCAATCGAGTCGACGCGGCCCGTTGCCTTCCGGCTCGGCGATACCGACAGCAACAAGTGTAACCTCCCGCTTCGGCTCGGCAGCGGCTTCGAAAAACAGCGTTACCCTTCCATCACCAATACGCTTGCGGTGTATCCGGGCAAAGAGACCGATCCGAGGCCCGTCCGTCAAGAGCAAATGGTCGCCTTCGTCGATTTCACCGGTAAAGGATACGTCGACGGCATTCTGACAGACGGTTGCGTTCGGGATGATCCAGGCGTTCAGCGGCGGCTGTTGTGATGGGGACATATTATTCGAAGGTGGAGCGATATTTCAGGGCGGTTTGTCTTGTTGCTGACCAGAAACGAGGCAGTTGTCCTTGGCTGTCTGGCGACAGAAAACCTTCGATCCATGTATCGAATTCGACCAAGGTCACAACTTCCGACAAGTCTTCCCACAACAATTCATTGATTACTCCCTCACGTGCTCTATTGAGACGTTCCGAATCAAGTTTGAGTAATTGAATGACAGCTTCGGCAGCTTCGCTGAGTCCCTGTATTTTGCCGTTTTCGGAGTAGGAAAAGGAATCTGCACATATTTGATCAAGTGGAGTAACGGCAATCACGAATTTATCCTTTACATTGCCGCAAGCTTGCCGAGTATTGCATGAACAGAGCAAGTTATCGTATTCGGAAACCAAGCTGGCAAACTCCTGCCTACCCTTCGGTTTGACATGCTCGATATGGCTCGAATCGTTTTGGATGCGATCTTCGCAATAGCAGCAAATGTAGCCCTGTTCGTTCAGGAGAATGGTTTTGACGGCATGTTTCAGTTGTTCCGCCTTCGGTGTGTGCGTTGGATGATTTCGGTCACTTGCATGCCAACCGCCCGCCCTCTTCCATTTGATGAAATCTTCCGGTGGCGTACTACTTTTTTCAATCCATCTCATTTGCCGAGTTTCTCCTTTCGGTTCATAAGAAGTTCGATTTTCGCGTATTCTGGAATATCTTTTGCCAGATTCTCCAAGTCCGACTTGATCGTTCGGGCTTTATCCAAATCGCCCGAGTTTATCGCCGCAAAAAGGTCGCTCAGCTTTGTTTCGATTTCTCTCTGTCGTTTTGAAGTGCCCATGATGTCGGCGAGAATGACGTCCGACGTTTGACCGTAAATTTCATAAGCGGGCTTTCTAGCTTCAATACCGTTTTCCCCTTCAGTGAGGATCGTAACATGTTCGCTCCGCATCTCGCCGAGAATCTGTGGCGAATGGGTCGAGACGATGAACTGGCAGTTCGGAAAGGTTTCCATCAGTTTGGGAAGGATCATTCGCTGCCATTGCGGATGCAGATGCAGATCAATTTCGTCGATCAAAACGATGCCTTCGCCATCAAGCGGATTGTCTAAAGATGGATTAGCTATTGCCAATCGAAGAGCCAGATCTCCTGTCAATGTGACAAGACTTTTTTCGCCATCAGATAATTGTGAAATATCAAAAGATCGTTCGCCTTTATTGATGACGATTTCAAAAATTTTAGGATCTGTTATCAGAATGTAATCACCTGAAGTCACTTTTCGAATGGAATCATGTATTGCACTTAACTGCGACTTATACCAATTCGTATAAAAATCAGTGTCCGCGCTTATTTCATCAATATCATGGATATTTTTTGCCCCTTCGCTATAGCGGGCAAAGAAAGATTGAAAATCCAACGCACTTAACAATGCACCTTCTAGTGCATCCAGTTGAGATTTGACTGGCCGAAAGCTTGTAAAGTTACCATTCGCCAACCTGCTTGTTGGATAATACACTACGACGGGATAACTAAGGTCCAGTTTTTTGCCAACACTAATATCCTTTCGACGCTCTTCAAGTCGATTGGGTTTACTTGATGACGTTTTCGACCTTAACTCATCCTCGGAATAATACAAATCAACCTGAACTTGAGTGTTCAACGCGCTACATTCAAGTTTCACTTCTATGGAATCGGCATCTTGATGAATGTTTGTAGGGTTAAGGCTTAGCAGCTCTCCATCAGAAAAAATTCGTGAGTGAGAAAAAAGAGTGGCAAGAATATCTAAAACCGTAGATTTTCCCGAGCCGTTGATCCCGATGAAAACATTCAGGCGATCGTGAAAATCCATTTCGAGGTTTTTGATCCCTCTAAAGTTTTTTACGTTTATTCTATCAATTTTTGTTTTACTCATACTTGACAACTCCTTATTGCTCGATATCTCAAGTGAAGAAAACAACGAACTCGACCGTTTAGGCAGTCTTGGCGGCTGACTTGCTGGCATGGTTTTAGGTTCTTTCGTTTCTCTTTCATGCTGATCACGGTTTAGTCGTACTAGTCTGCGTAATATTTCACGTCTTGCTTTTTCACTAATTGTGTTACGGGTACAATCGTTCACAGGAAGGTAATCGACGGTGTGGAAGTCATGCTCCAACGCCAGGTCGTCCCAGCCATAAGCCGCTGCGACCGCTCTATCCATTCTGCGATGAAGTTCCCGAAGCTCCATGATCCGCTCGTCGCTTTCCCTCGGCGAATGGAATCGATTGTACAATGTTGTCAGGCCGATCCATTCCGATTTCATGATCTCAGCTCGAAGGTCGTGATATGCCTGGCCAATTTCTTCGAGACCATCCAAAGTTTGTGGAAACGGGAAGGTTTCGAAAATATCACTAGGGGTGTATCGCAAATCTCCTTTAAGTTTAGAGCACTGTTTCCATGACCATGCACCGTGAAAACATGATTGCATGACTGAAAAAAAACGCTCGGCTTCAACAGGAAAAATAACTGTAGCATCACTGAAAATAATATTGTTTTTCAATATGACAAATGCAAGAGTTTTACTCACGCGAGAAACACCCAATACTTTTTTCATTGGCTGTTGTTCCGCGTCCCACCCGTTCGGATGTTTTTCAAAAGTACGGCCACGTCCGATGAGATGATAGAGTTCTGGTCTTGGGCGGAGATAAAGCCACCATTTTTCTCTTGCCAGCTGATCGTTCTTTTTTTTTCGCTCCGGTTTAACATTTTCATCGACAATCGCGAGTAGGTCGGGATATTCCTCTTCTACTCGTTCAAACGACCAATCCCAGAAATTGATAATCCAGCGGCTTTCCTTCTGTTCAGGATGCGAATTCAAATCTTCGCCATTCAAATACGGAAACAACACTTCGGCATACTTGGAATCTTTGCCGATC
This sequence comes from Thermogutta terrifontis, assembly GCA_040393745.1. Classification (GTDB taxonomy): domain Bacteria; phylum Planctomycetota; class Planctomycetia; order Pirellulales; family Thermoguttaceae; genus WRKP01. The sequence continues at coordinate 11,633 of JBEBTM010000049.1, forward strand.
AATGCCTTTGCTTCCTCTTCGGACATGGTAAACCCCATACCGAGAACATAAGAACCGATAAAAGATTTTCCCGTATTGGCTTGAAGCCGCATGGGAGTCCATTCTTCTTGATCGGAAAGAAACGCCGAGACAGTGTCAACGTTTTGGCCGGACAAAATATGCGGAGCCTTCCATTCGCCTTTGAACAGATGAATTCGACTGGTCACGACGGCAGCCCGGCCAGGCCAGGGTTCGTTCGGAAACGCCGCATAGATCGAAGCTCCTTGTTGTAGAAGCCGCTCTAAGCCGACTTGCCGGGTATCGCCTTCGGAGATAGTGTTGACTGCCAAGAGAACGAATGTTCCTTTTTCGCGGAGCAATGAAGAAGCCCGCAAAAAGAAGTAAGCAACAAGGTCGGCGTGTCCCTTAGTATTTTCCGCGCCCCACGCAACGAGCCAGCCTCGATATGCAATTCCTAGTGCTCCTGTTATTTTTTTCCCGCCAAGGAACGGTGGATTGCCGACAATCGCATCGAAGCCGCCGTAGCTGGCAAAAACTTCGGGAAACTCAATCGCCCAGTGGAACGGAACCCGCGGCGGTTTGTTCGCCGGAAGATCAAGGGTAAGACGTTGCTTCGTTTGAGCGTCGATATCCTGAACGAGTCGGCCGTCGTCTTCCTTGAGATAGGTTTCGGCAAGACCGGCCAAAGCTGCCAGATTTCCCTGCGTTTCGTTGACGTTGCCTTTGGCCGCAAGTACGGCGGCGGTCATCGCGTCGGCCAGTTTGCGGGCCTTGGCCGTTTTCGCCTGGGCCTTGCGGTGAAGCTGTTCCATCGTCTCGACATCATGAATGTCCCGCACCGCGACGCTCCGCAGTTCTTCACGAAAACCGTGCGATTCGGCAACAGCCTCGTATACTGCACTCTCGAAAAACGTCGGTTGCCGATTCGTTCCGGATTCGGTCGGCGTCATGGTCCATTGCGTCAACTGGTCAAGGTGATGCAAGCCGAGAAGCGAGTCGCCGCTTCGGAAATTATGATCCAGATATTCAAACGGCCGCCCCTTCGACATGGTCGTGAGCCAGATCGACAGCTTCGCCAACTCCACCGCCAGCGGATTGATGTCCACGCCGTACAAACAGCGTTCAGCCACCAGACGCATTGCCTCGGTCAGCCGCTCGTTCGGCTCGACGGACATTTTTTCTTTGCCACCCAGGGTTTTGACGGCATTACCCTGAATGTCTATCAATAAGCCGCTCTTTTCTTCGATCTCCCACGACTCGACCAACCGAGCCCCGAGCCAGCGGCAAACCTGTACGATAACTGCTCCACTTCCCATTTCCGGGTCACAGATTTTCCGCGACAGGATTTCCTGCGGCTCCTTGAGACGACATTTTGAAAGCGGCGTTCCGTCCGAAAAACCGTCGTAGACGACCGGCTCCAACGTTGTTTTGACGATTTCCTCGGTCAGCGACTTAGGGGTGTAATGCGTTCCCGTCTCGCGGCGATCCGGCCCCAGCGTGACAGTAAAAGAACCTTCGTCGTAAACGATCGGGTATTCCCAGGCGTTCAGACGGAGTAAATTGCCAAAAGGTTTGACACGCTCCAGCAGTCCTTTACGGATCGAACAAACCGATTGGAGTCGAGTCTCCAGTAGCGGCGGCAGCGACTTGGCAAGAGCCTTGCGAATCGCCACTTCTCCTTTTTTCGTGTGTTCCCGGATCAATGCGACAAGTGAGTCTTCGCCGTCCAATGCGGCCGATTCCAGTTCCGCCAACGAAATGTTCGGATTCTTCGCCGACGTGTTTCCGTCCAGGCCAAGCGTGATTTTGTCGAGACGCTTGACGGTGTATTCCAGCAATCCTTCGTAGACGTGACCGATCTGCTCGACATCCAAGGCCCGATAGGAAAGCAGCAAGGCACCGCTTCCCTGTTCGAGCACTTCGAGGGCTGTCATCAGGTGCAAGACGGTCCGGTTGTCGATTGGTAGCGGCCTGCACGGCTCCATTCGCCAGGACGTTCCAAGTTCCCGGCCTTCGAGAAACGGAAATCGGTCGGGATCGAACAAGGCACCACCCAAAGCGGGAAGTCGCAAGGTATCCGTCTCAAAACCGCCGTAAACCATGCGAAACAGCGACAGAAGTCGTGGCCAGGCATCCAGCCGGTGTTCGAGAATTTCCGGACCGTGCTGGTCGGCGGCTTCCTGCAATTTGTCCCGAAGCGTCGAGGCGGCGTAGGATTGATCGTAAAGCGGATCGTCCAAGAGCAAAAGTCCCCGTTGTTCGGCACAGAGGATGAACACGAGTCGCATCATCACGGTCAGACAGGCTTCGTAAAGTTCGGTCGGGTTCTGCGGCAAAAGTTTCCGACCCCGCTCCGCATCGGCCATGTCGAGCCGCTGAACGAGCACTTCGACGGCGTTTTTGACCTGCTCACCGAGTGTGTTCGTGATTTCCTCATGCCGGTTAAGCGATTCCTCCAGCAAGGCAGGAAGGTTTTCGTTCGGCGGCCCGAAACAACGGCGAACATCCAGCAAGGACGAAAACGCTTTGAGCGTCAGCTCCTCCTGAAACCAGAGCCG
>JBEBTM010000050.1:0-14136 GCA_040393745.1 Thermogutta terrifontis
CTGCTGCGTTTCGAAGTGTACAGGCACCGCCCGAAAACCGGTGACGCCAGATCGACCCCCGATTCGGACGCCATTGACGTGTAGAAACGAAAACCAAGAGCCCCAAGTGGAGTGGGGGATGAAATCCGCTATCGGATCGTGGAGGCATCCCCCGAGGCGGTCATTTCGTTCGGCTTTATGTCCCGGGTCGAACCGACGTATTTTCGGATGAAAGAATGGGCGTCACGCAGAGACAGGTCAATCTCCGGCGCCCCGGCGACGACGGTTTGATACGGCGCTATATTTTCGCCTTTTACGGAGAGGATCAACGGAATAAAGTGGATTTTTCCGACGATATCCGAGCGATAATCCTCCGTGTCCAGATAAGCCGCGTGATCGCTGTAAATCACGACAAGCGTCCCGTCGGGCAGCGACTCGTAAAACTCGCCCAATTCATGATCCAGGTAATGAATGGTATTCAAATACCGATCCTGGATCCTTTGGGCATCGGGTACGATCACTTCGGGAACCGGTGCCGTGAAGGGGGTGTGCGAGCTGGCCGTGATGAGGAAAACGAAATTGTTCTCATGGGAATTTTCCTCCATGATCCAGTGAGCGTAGTCGAAAATCAATTCGTCGAGCAACCAGCTCTGCTTCTGGTACCAAGCGATTTTTTCCGCCGAAAACCGGGCCCGGAACGTCGAGTCCCTCTTTTTCAGTTCGTCGAGGATCTCGGCATGAAAGGCCGCGCGGTCGAATTTCATTTTTCCGAACGCCGCTTTCCGGTTGTAAAACCCTCCCCGGACGCCGTGGACCGAAAAGGTTTTATACCCCCGCTCCTTCAGGAAGGCGGGAAGCGATGTGTTGTACGGGAAGTCGCTGATGTTGTAATTAAAGAGGCCCGGAGCCGGGGGAATGCCGTTGAGCAGCACGAAATCCGCGGTTGCGGAACCATAGGCCACGTCTGCGCGAGCCCGGTAATGGAGTGACGTTTCCAAAAGGGAATTGAGAAAGGGCGTCACGACCCGACCGTTTTTGACGAAATTCAGCGACGTATAATCCAGGGATTCAACCTGAACTACGACGATGTTCTTCGGCTGTGTCGTCGGATAGTATTCGGTTTCAAGCAGATAACTGCGTTCTTTTTCCTTATCCAAAGCGGCCGCGAAAAGCCCACTGCTTTTCTGGCTGTGAATCTGAAGGGCGTCACGAAGAAGAACGGGCGTGATCCCGAATTTCGAGATGACTTCCTCGGAACCGTGCCCGACTCTTTTCGTTTGCAGGGAACGCTTTCCGGTGTTCAAGCCACAAAAAAGCACGACGAAAGCGAATGAAAAGGCGAGTGAGTAGACAAGCCGCCTTTGCCCGATGTACCCATGACGGTCTCGGAGAAAAACCAGAAAGCACACCACGGCGCCGAAGATGAGATAGAGCCCGAACCAAGGCCACGGGAACAGGGCAAAAATGGCATCGCCGACCTCCGCGCCTTCTTCCACGTTGAACAAGAGGTTCGAAAACAGCGGCGGCGTCTTGAAATGGAGGAAATAATACAAAAAGGAAAACTGGAGAAGCACGGACAGAATCATTGTCGTGCCCAGAAAAAACCGCCGAAGACCGAAAACAATGGCGGAAAACAGGAAGTAATTCAGCAGAAACCGCAACAGAAAATCCTTGACAGGGTCGCCGACAATTTCATACCAAAGCACAACCTGTTGCGTTACGGTCAAAAGAATCGTCAAAAACAAGGCAAGTGCAAGAGACAGGGCAAACCAGCGAGTTTCTTCTCGTCGAGTGGGCTCCGATGAGGATTTCGATTTCATGTCGGTGAGATAAAAAAACAACGGATCGCGGGCGCTTCGTCCCTCAGAGAAAAGGCGATGGCGAAACGGTAACAATTTCGACCCAGCAAATCAAGAGCGATTTATTGGAAAACTAGACAGCATGGGGCCTTTGCGTGAAATGGGTTTGGGATCGCGTTGCCTGAGTTTACTCACAGAGTTCCGTTATCGGGCGTACCGCAGTGGGTCCGGCACGCCCGCCTCTTTGAATCCGTCCAGCCGAAGCAAACAGGATTCGCAATGACCGCAGGAAAATCCTTCGTCGGTCGGATCGTAGCAGGTGTGCGTCAGGGAATAGTCCACACCGAGAGAGAGGCCGAGTTGGATTGTCTCCTTTTTACTCAATGACATCAGGGGAGCTTCCACGGCGAATGGAGGCGGAGCGTCTTCCGGCTGTTCAACACCCCGTTTTGTGCCCACGCGGGCCAGATCTTCAAACGCCGCCAAAAATTCGGGCCGACAGTCCGGGTAGCCGCTATAATCAACTTGGGAAACGCCGACATAGATTTTCGACGCCCCCGCCGCTTCCGCAAACGCCAAAGCCAGTGACAGGAGCACGGTATTTCGCGCGGGAACGTAGGTATTCGGAACATCATGCCCAATGTCTTCCAAGGGAATATCTTTCGGAACGTCCAGCGAGTCTGTCAGCGAACTACCGCCGAAAAGACTTAAATCAATCGGCAAAACGATGTGTCTCTTCACGCCAAGCCAATCGGCAACCCGTTTAGCCGCCTGAAGTTCGACGCGATGCCGCTGATTGTAATCGACGGTCAGCGTCAAAAGCTCATATCCCGCATGGCGAGCCACGGCGGCTACGGTCGTCGAGTCAAGACCACCAGACAAAAGAACAACGGCACGCTCGGGCATGGTAAATATTGAGCCGGGATTGCATCGCAGCCTACCTCCGGACTTCCGGCAAACCCTGACGGTTAGGTCACGGCTGCGAGTTTCATGCATTATAACAGTTTCGCCCCGGAAAAAAACGGGCTCTCCGCTTTGTTTTCCTTGCTTTTACTCAAGTGTGGGGTAGAGTATTCAGGCCGATCCAACGGACCCAGTGCTCCCCCCGGTGTACGCCATTCCAGTGGAACAGGTTCGGCCTCCCTGAGACCCATTCCCCCCTTTTTCTGGAGAATTGAATCATGAAAAAATTTGCGATCTTTTGCGCCGTCGCGGTGGCCCTCTCCGCGTTTTCCATCGGCTGCACTTCCGATGGCAGTAGTAGCCTCTGCCGCTCCGGTTCCATTTGGCCCACGGCCCGGAGTCGTCAGCACCACAGTGAAACGGTCTGGGCGAATACTTCCGCGGCGGGTACCTGTACCGAAACAAGCGTCTGCGGCCCCTGCGAACCGATCTGCGATCCCTGCGGAATCACTTGCAGTGGCGATGCTTACAGCACCGGTACGATCCAGCTTCCAGGCGTTGGCCAATAGATTGTACGATACAGAGCCGGGGTCAAGCCGCAACGGTTCTCCGGGGACATCGTCCCCGGTCCGTTTTATTCCGCCACGTCCACTCTTGGCGGCCTCTTGAAAAAAATTGCTTGACTTTTCACCCGGAGTCTGCTAGAAAGCAGACACGGTCTCTTCTGCCAGAGTATTCTGTGGCTCCAGTCTTTTTGGAAAGGAGATTTTTGCTCGCTATTCTAGTGCTCCGCGTTGCTCCGAACATGTTCGGCGACATTCTTTTTCTTCCGACAACCCTGACGATGGAGGTTTCCGATGGCCACGACCACCCAATCCACCTGCTCTTGTTGCGGCGAAGTCAACGAAGAAGCTCTTTTGGCCCGCTTGGACGATTTGATCGAGGATTACGAAGGGGAATCGGGTAATCTCATTCCTGTTTTGCAGCTCACACAGGGTCTCTTCGGCTACCTGCCGGAAACGGCTCTGCGTAAGATTGCCGCGGCCTTCGATAAATCCTACAGCGAAGTCGCCGGAGTCGTTTCGTTCTATTCCTTTTTCACCACCGTGCCGAGGGGGAAGCACACGATTCGGGTTTGCCTCGGAACCGCATGCTATGTCCGAGGCGGCAAGGACGTTCTCGCCGCCCTGAAGCAGAAGCTCGATATCGAAGTCGGTCAGACCTCCAATGACCGGCTTTTTTCGTTGGAAGTCGGCCGTTGTTTCGGCGCCTGCGGCTTGGCCCCCGTGGTGATGATCGACGACGACGTTCACCAACGTGTCAAACCTTCCAAGCTTGGAAAAATCCTCGACCAATATCGTGACATCAAAGAAGACGTCGACGAGAAGGGAGGTGCCGCATGACGCAGAGACTCAACAGCATCGACAATTTGAGCAGTTTCCGTGACAGCTTGAAACGAAACCGGGCCTTCATGGAAAACGAGGGCCAAACCAAAGTCCGTCTCTGCATGGGCGGCGGCTGTATCGCGTCCGGTTCCGGCGACGTACTCTGGGCCTTTATCAACGAACTCGACAAGGCGAACATCGACGGCATCCAGTGCAACCTCGTCAAAACCGGTTGCCTCGGACCGTGCAGCGGCGGACCGGCCCTGTTCATCGACGATACGTTTTACGAGCAGGTCAAACCGGAAGACGTGCCGGAACTGATCCGGGAGCATATCCAAAACGGAAACATCGTCAGGCGTCTCACCCATAAAAAGCCCGATGGCACTCCGGCCCCGACCGAGGCGGATATCGACTTTTTTTCGATCCAAAGCAAAGTCGTACTTCGAAACTGCGGTAAGATCGATCCGGAAAATATCGAGGATTACATCACCGCCGACGGTTACCAGGGTTTGGCTCGGACTCTCAAGGAACTTGATCCCGAACGGATCGTCGATGAAATCCTCAAGTCCGGCCTCCGGGGCCGTGGCGGCGCGGGCTTCAAGACCGGGCTCAAATGGAAGTTCACCAAAGATTCCCCCGGCGATGTGAAATACGTTGTGTGCAACGCCGACGAAGGCGATCCCGGTGCATTCATGGATCGGAGCGTGCTGGAAGGCGACCCGCACAGTCTGGTCGAAGGCATGACCATCGCGGCCATTGCCATCGGTTCGAAACAGGGTTACGTTTACGTCCGGGCCGAATACCCGCTGGCCGTACAGCGTTTGGAAAACGCTCTCAAACAAGCCCGGGAATACGGCCTTCTCGGTAAAAACATCCTGGGAACCGGCATCGATTTCGATTTGGAAATCCGGATGGGCTCCGGGGCCTTCGTCTGCGGCGAGGAAACGGCCCTGATGCGGTCCATCGAAGGCCGCCGGGGCGAACCGAGGCCGAGACCGCCATTTCCCGCACAAAAAGGACTTTGGGAAAAACCGACGCTCTTGAACAACGTTGAAACCTATGCCAACGTCCCGACCATTCTTGCCAAGGGCGGCGACTGGTACGCCTCCATCGGCTCCGAAAAGAGCAAAGGCACGAAGGTTTTCGCTTTGGCCGGCGATATCGTTCATTCCGGTCTCGTCGAAATTCCGATCGGCACGCCGCTGGGCGACATCATATACGACGTCGGTGGCGGAATTCCCGGCGGAAAGGAATTCAAGGCGGCCCAGATCGGCGGACCGTCCGGCGGATGCATCCCGAAAGAGCACCTGAACGTCCCGTTGGACTACGAAGACTTGGCCGAACTCGGGTCCATCATCGGTTCCGGCGGCCTCGTCGTCATGGACGAGGATTCCTGCATGGTCGACGTGGCCCGATATTTTATCGAGTTCGTCCAGGAAGAAAGCTGCGGCAAATGCGTTCCCTGCCGGGTCGGTACGAAACGAATGCTCGAAATTCTCCAGCGGATTTGCGAGGGCAAAGGCGAAGATGCGGACATTGATCGGCTTGAAAAGCTCGGGCAGATGATTAAGGACACCTCCCTTTGCGGCCTGGGCCAAACGGCCCCGAATCCCGTGCTGTCGACGATCCGGCATTTCGGCCACGAATATATCGAACATATCCGGGACAAAAAATGCCGGGCCGGTGTCTGCGCGGCCCTCGTGGCCGCGCCGTGTGAAAGCTCGTGTCCGGCGTTTGTCGACGTGCCCGGCTTCGTGGCGCTGACCGGCGCGAAGCGGTACTCCGAGGCATTAAAATTGCACCGCCAGCGTAACCCGTTCGCCGCCGTGTGCAGCCGGGTCTGCTTCCATACATGCGAGTCAAAATGCCGCCGGGCCGCGATGGATGAGCCGGTTTCGATTCGTAGCGTGAAGCGGTTCCTCGTGGACCAGGAAGTCGTGATGCAGGTGCCGGACATTCATGAAAACGCCCGGAATGCCGCACGAAAAATCGCGATCGTCGGCTCCGGTCCTTCGGGACTTTCCTGCGGGTATTTCCTGGCCCGGCTCGGGTACAAGCCCACGGTCTTCGAATCCGAACCCCGGCCCGGCGGTATGCTCGTTCAAACGATCCCGGCGTACCGATTGCCGAGGGAAATCGTTGCGCGCGAAGTTCGTATGATCGAACGGATGGGAGTGACGATCCGGACCGGCGAAGCCTTGGGGAAGGATTTCACGCTCGAACAACTGCGTGGCGAAGGTTTTGACGCCGTGTTCCTCGCCATCGGGGCGCCGCAGGGGTCGAAGCTGAAAATCCCCGGCGCCGACGCTCAGGGAGTCGACGACGCGCTCTCGTTCCTCCGAACCTACAACATGCGGGGTTCCGCGCCGGTCGGCAACAATGTCGTGATCATCGGTGGCGGCAACTCGGCCATTGACTCGGCCCGGACCGCGCTGCGTTTGGGCGCAGAAACCGTGACCGTGGTGTACCGCCGGGGCCGGGACGCCATGCCGGCTTACGACGAAGAAATTGAAGAAGCCGAAATCGAGGGCGTGAAACTCATGGTGCTCACGTCACCGAACAGCGTCGTTACGGAAAATAACCGCGTCGTCGGCCTCGAATGCACCCCGATGCGGCTGGGCGAGTTCGACCGCAGCGGTCGGCGTCGGCCCGAAAAGGATCAAGGCGAACCGTTCGTGATTCCCTGTGACCAGATTCTCGCGGCCATCGGACAAACGGTCGATCTTGGAAAGATCGCCGATGTGCCCTTCGATCTTCAGCGGGAATTCGCCCGGATCGATCCCGTAACCGGGGCGACCAGCGTGCCGTGGATTTTCGCCGGCGGCGACGTCGTGACCGGACCGGCCTCGGTCGTGGAAGCGATCGCCGCCGGGGAGCGGGCCGCCGTGGGAATCGACGCGTTGTGCAACGGCACCGCGAACCCGTTCTGGCGGGACACCCTGCCCGTCGACGTGGCTTTCGATGCCGAGGCCGACCCGAGCGGCGACCCCCGGGAAAAGCCGAACACGATTCCGGTGGAAAGGCGGCGTTACAATTTCGACGAAGTCGAGCTGCCCTGGACGGAACCCGTCGCGGTCCGGCAGGCGTGCCGTTGTTTACGTTGCGATTACGGCAAACGGGTACATGACGTTTAGTTCGTAAAAACGTTAACACGTCATTCCTGCGAAGGCGGGAATCCGGAGATTAAACCTTCCAACCCTTTGCACGGCATCCATTGGAGACTGTGCAGTCGGATTTGATGATCATTCGTCTGGCTCCCTGCCTCCGCGGGGATGACGGAATACGAAAATAAACCTTACATAAAATATACGAATATGACAACACTCACCGTCAACAACGTCGCCGTCGAGGTGCCCGAAGGCTCGACGGTTCTGGACGCCGCCCGGAAAGCGGGCATGAAAATTCCGACGCTCTGCAACTTCGAAGGTCGACCGCCCCAGGGCGCTTGCCGGGTTTGCATCGTCGAAGTCGAGGGCAATCGCATGCTCCCGGCATCCTGCGCTCTTCCTGCTACGGAAGGCATGAAAGTTCACACCAACACCCATCGGGTCCGGCAGGCCCGGCGATCCATTGTCGAGCTTTTGCTTTCCGAGCACAACGGCGACTGCCAGACCTGCAACCGGAACCAGGATTGCGAACTCCGCGCCGTCGCCGCCGACCTCGGTATCCAGGAAATCGAATATCCCGGTGAACGGACGAAAAAAGTCATCGACGAATCCACGCCCGCATTGGTTCGAGACACCGGCAAGTGCATCAAGTGTCGCCGATGCGTCGTTACGTGTAACGAAATCCAGGATGTGACCGCCCTCTGGCCGCAAGGCCGGGGATTTGAAACCTCGATCGGACCGGCCTTCACTCGGCAGCTTGCCGAGGTAACCTGCGTCCAATGCGGCCAATGTGCCACGGTTTGTCCCGTGGGGGCCATCACGGAGCGGGATCACATCCAAGATGTTTGGGCCTCGCTGGATGATCCGAACGTGACTGTAGTGGTCCAAACGGCACCGGCCATTCGGGCCGCACTGGGCGAATGCTTCGGACTTCCGCCGGGAAGTCTCGTGACCGGAAAAATGACCGCCGCGCTGCGCCGGCTCGGTTTCAACGCCGTTTTCGATACGAATTTTACGGCCGATTTGACGATCCTTGAAGAGGGCACGGAACTGCTTGCCCGACTCAAGAAAGCCTTATTCGAAAAGGACCGAAAAGTCGCGCTGCCGATGTTCACAAGTTGTTCGCCCGGTTGGATCAATTACATCGAGGCGATGTATCCCGACCTGCTGCCGAACGTGTCGTCATGCAAGTCGCCGATGTCGATGATGGGCGCATTGCTTAAAACGTACTGGGCCGGGAAGCAAGGCATCGCTCCCGAAAAGATTGTCAATGTCGCCGTCATGCCTTGTACGGCGAAGAAGTTCGAAGCCCGGCGCGCGGAGTTGGCCGGGGCCGGACTGCCGGATATCGATTTTGTGCTCACCACCCGGGAACTGGGCCGGATGATCTCCGAAGCGGGGCTCGATTTCGTGAACCTGCCCGAAGAAACCATGGACGCCCCGCTCGGTCTCGGTAGCGGTGCGGCGGATATTTTCGCCAACACCGGCGGCGTCATGGAGGCGGCTTTGCGGACGGTATATGAACTTGTTACGGAAAGACCTTTTCCGATCGAAAGCTTGCATGTCGAATCCGTCATGGGACTCGAAGGGGTGAAGGAGGCGTCGCTGAAATTCGAGAACGTTGCCGCGGAATGGAAATTCCTGGAAGGCGTGGAAGCGAAAGTCGCCGTGGCCCACGGTCTTGCGAATGCGAAGCAGGTGTGCCGGGCGGTCCGGGACGGCAGTGCACCGTGGCATTTTATCGAAGTGATGTGCTGTCCCGGCGGTTGCATCGGCGGCGGCGGACAACCACGGTTCACGACCGATTCCGTGCGAAAAGAACGAATCAAGGCGATTTACGCCGAAGATGAAGGCAAACAACTACGCAAGAGCCACGAAAACGTCGACGTGAAGCGGCTTTACGAAGAGTTTCTCGGCCGACCGTTGAGTGAAACGTCACACAATCTGTTGCACACGCATTATGGCGCCAAGCCGAGAATGTAAGGCTTGAAGCGATCACGTCAAACGGCACATCATTTTTCCTTGACGACTCGAAAGCCGACATCGGCGTCGCCGGATCCCCTGTCTTTGCCGAAACGTGTTACGCAAATTCAATTCGCCGGGAAAGCGGTCAAATGGGCTCTCGGCAACGTCAAAACATACCCCGTTAAATTTCCAAGCGATAAGTTTTCCAGTCGTCAACGGGCTTGGCTCCGAGTTTGTGATAAAAAGCCATACCTGATTCGTTCCAGTCGAGAACCATCCACTCGATTCGAGGGCAATTTCGCTCCTTGGCGATTCGGATCAATTCAGTGAAAAATTGGCTGCCGATGCCATGTTTCCGAAACTCCGGCCTGACGAACAAGTCTTCGAGGTAAATACATTCGACGCCGGGAAAGGTCGAAACGGTGAAATAATACAGAGCCAATCCCGCCACGTTGTTTTCCGATTCGGCGATCAGCACTTCGATGCGCTGCCGGGAAATCCAGTCTCGGATCGTTTCTTCCGTAACGACGAAACGATTCGTCAGTTTTTCATATTCGGCCAGTTCGTAAAGAAGCTGATGTACCAGTGGAGCATCTTCCGGTTCGGCAAGTCGCAGGGAAATCGTTGTACTCATCATATTCCGGTGGTGGTATTAAATCTTTCAGCGAGCACACGCAGACGAGCATCAATCTTCGAGATGAAAACCTTCGCATGCTTGACTGTAATACGAAAGTGCTTCAACTGTTCGGGCTTTCAAACCGGGAGCGGGTCGGCCTCTTGCGCGTCCTCGTTGAGGTAGGATTGTTGCCGCCCCTTTTTGGCCCTCCGTTACCTCTCGCCTACGTTTCGTGCTCTGAAAAAACGTTCCGGTCGCGTTTTTCACCGATGATCAAAACGGCGGACATGGTCAATTCGGCGAGGATGGACACGAGCCTCTGGGCGCCGGCGACGATGATGCCGATGGTCACGGCGATGGCCTGCACCGTCTCGGCGTCCAAGGCCGGATTGCTTGCCGTGAGCGTTTCGGTGAAGTAAATCGTGAGTACCTGGGCCATGGCGAATTCCCGAACGCCGATGCCGCCGGGGATCATGGCCACGAATCCCAGGACGATCGACAGGGCCGCAGCCAGCGTGAACCGGGGCAGATTGTCCAAGAGGGGCCCCGTGTCAATGCCCACGCCCCGGATCGTGGCCCAAAGGCTCAAACCGAGGAAAATCCAGGCCACGGTCATCATCAGCCAGCCCACGCCGAGCGTTTTCATCGTGAGCCCGCCGAGCTTTTCGCCGATCAAAGGATCGCTCCGGCCCACGCCGAGTCGCTTGGCCAGGGCCCGGAAAAATGGCGGGAAAACCGGCAGCCCGGCAACGAGCATCACGCCCAGCGACACGACCGACAGGAAAGTCCCGTTGGGCGTGTCCCGGAACCAGACGATGATGATCACGGCCGACAGGAAGGCGCCCACGGCCATCATGGTCAGCGTTTCCAGGAATACGGCCGCGGCGGCAATGCTGGGACGGGTTCGATCGTGATTGAGCAGACCGCTTCGCAGGACGACGACCATGGCTTTGCCGGGAACATACTTGCCCAAGTGGCCGATGAAATAAGCCCGAAACGATTCGTACAGTCGGGGCGACTGGCCCATCGAGCGCATCGTGTATTGCCAAAAGAGTGCCGCGGGAATATAAGCGATTACGTACAAAAGTCCGGACAGGGCGAGGAAACCGTAATCGGCTTTCAGGCGGATTTCTTCGAGCTTGTCCATTTCGCCGATTTTCCGCCAGGATTTGTTCAATTCCCAAACGACCCAGGCGATCACGGCCAGGACAATCGCGATTTTCACCGCGGCGATCAAACGTTTTTTCAGGATCGGGGACATGGTTTTACATCTGGTCCAAAATGGCGAGGAGCTGTTGCTGCGTGTACCATCCACGCAGGATTCTCGGCTTGTGCGGTTCTTTCGGGTCGAAAATGGCCAACGTGGGCACGATGTCCGCCCCGAGTTTCTTCAGGAAGGCCGAGGCGTCGCCTTCGTTGGTGCGGTCGGCCATGAACGTGATGGCCTCTTTTTCGTCCAGTTTATCCAGGATCGGCTTCGTTTCCAGAACGGTCTGCTCCAAGACCTTGCAGTTGGCGCACCAATCGGCGGTGAAGTCGACGAGGACCGGCTTGCCCGATTTGATGGCCTCGGCGTAACGCTGCGGCGTATAGAGTTTCCAGTGGTTGTGATGCACGTCGGGGTTCGATATGTCCGCAGACCGGGCCAGTTTGGCTCTCATGGCCGATTCCAAATTGAGCGACGTGTACGGTAAATCGAAGGAAATCACCAGCGCGACGCCGAGCACGGTCAGCGCGATGACCCAGGTTCGGAGCCGCTGGACCGGTTTGGCCGTGTATTCGAGCCGGCCGAGCAACCAGCAGGCGAACCAGATCGCGAACAGAAACGTCACCGTTGGCAGCATCCGTTCGAGCCGGATAAAGTACAAAATCCAGACCACCGCGGCCAATAAGAAGAAGCCCATGACTTTTTTGAAGGTGTCCATCCAATCGCCCGGCTTGGGCAAAAACCGGAGCAATTCGGGAAAGGCCCCGACGATCAAATACGGCGATGCCATGCCCAGGCCGATCATGCCGTAAGCGATGAAGACCAGACCGGTATTGCCCGAATGAATCTGGACGTTGGCCCAGTTGACCGCCGGACTGAGCAGGGGGGCTCCGCAGGGAATGGCGAGCAGGGTCGTGATGATGCCCTTGAAAAAGGCGCCGACCGCGCCTTCTTGTTGCGTGAGCTTCATTGAAGTTCCGCTGCCGAGAAAGCCGGGGACCGAAAGCTCCCAAACGTCCATGAGACTCAACGCCATGGCGAACACGATGCAGGCCATGACGATGCTGAACAGGTCGAAGGAGAAAAGTTGGCTCAACCCATAGCTCATTCCGGCGAGGAATAGGAACACGGACAACAGACCCAGCGAATAGCAGGCATTCAAGTAAAAAGCCCGGGCCCGGCTCTTGCCCGCCTGCTCGAAAAATGACAGGATTTTCAGCCCGATGACCGGCAGCACGCAGGGCATGACGTTGAGAATGATCCCGCCGAGAAAGGCGTAGAGCAGGACCATACCGAAATGTTTGACTTCGACGACTTCCTGGGGCGTGTAACTTTCGGGAACCGCGCCGCCCTTGAGAATGGCGTCGGTCGGCGTGACATCGTCCGTGTCGTGGAGCGAACTTTTTTGAGCGTCTAATTGCAACGTAAATTCCGGCGGAACCTTCGCGGCTTCGGCCAGCACGGCATCCGCGTCCAACTCGGGATCGAATCGGGCTTCAAACGGGTATTCCGACGGCGGAATACAGGTATCCCTGCAAAGCTGGGCGTACAAAGCACCGGAGATCGTTTCATGGGGCGGCAGATGATCCTGGAAAAGGACGATCCAGGTGAGTTTGCCTTCGTGTTCCTGCTGTGTGACGTTCATGCCGACGTCCTCGGAATTGAGGTGCGGCGCGACCGTGGGTCGGATTTCCCGGATCGGGATTTCAACGCCTTTGATCCGGATTTCACTGCGGATCGAGCCGCCGTCGGGTTGTGTGACCGAATAGAGATGCCAACCGTCGAGGATGGTGGCCTCGATGATCATAGTGCTGTCCCGGTACGAGGCGTTCAGCGTGACGTAACTACTCGGAGCGGTCGTGGCAGGTTCGAGCAGGAAATCGCCGAGATCGTAATCCCCGCCGATTTGGCCGGGCAGGGGGGCTGCCATGAAAAGCAGGAAGACGCCCCAAAGGAACGCCGTCGCCGAAAGGGAGCGAGGGATCGTCATGCGTAAATACGGGTTAAACCGGGAAAATCGAAGATACCGTCATTGTACCCGGTTCAGCGCGACGATCAAGTCTCTGCCAGATGGGCCGACCGAGCTTCCGTTCGTCGTGGAAACCCGCTGCGCATTGCTTCGCCGGCGTGGAAGAGCGGAACCGCACTCAATAACGAGCGCTCGTACGACAAGCCGGATGCGTAACGCAACTTCCGGGTGGCGACCGTTCCGTGGGCTACTTAGGTTTCGCCGCGGTGCTCTCCCGGCCAAGTTCGCGGAGCAGGGCGGCCCTCTCCAGCTCGGCGGCCAGGCGGCCCGTAATCATTTCCATCAGGCTCAGATCCCGGGCATCGAATTCACGCCGGCGGTCGGAGTAGAACCAAAGCGTACCGATAATCGACATTGGTGACGTTACCGGCACGCATACCGCCGTGGCGAAATCTTCCGGGGCGTTCCAGGATTCGAGCAGGAAATCGTCGTTGAGCACGACCACCTGGCCGAGAATCGCCTCCATATCGCCCAGGGAATCGTGCAAATTACGCGGTGGATCCAAAAGCCGCTCTTCCGGCAACCCCCAACAGGATCGCATCTTCAGGATGCTATTATTCGCGTCCAGGAGATAAAGTGAGGCGGCATTGAATCCGAGAATCCGGGCCGCTTCCTTGAGGATGTCGTACAGCGTTTCCGTGAATTTCTGGTCCTTCAAATCCGGTGATGGAATCGGAATCAGCGTGGCAAGGTCTTCCTCGTATTTCCGAAAACGCTGTTGCCATCGATAGGCGTCCCCGAGCAGTAGGGCGAGCGAGCTGAGAAATTCGTTTTGCTGGGCGAAGGTCATCGAACTTTCCTGCGGATGTTGCGTGGGCATGAGGACGAGATGTCCCGGTGATTTACCGCCTTCGACTTTGATCGTGAAACACCGTGCCATCATGTCCGGCAACGTACCGCCCGCCCGGACGAACACGATTTCGAGACCGAGAATGGAGCGGATCGAACGAAGCAAGTCGGGCAAGCTGCCGAAAAACGGAACGTCTTCGTGATCCAGGAGCGGCTTCGGTTGCGGGAAAGGATGCAGATTGTTGTCGAAAAATTCGGTGTTCATGGCGGCGCCGAGGGAGAGTTCGAAGGATGGGATTTGACGTTTGTTCGCGGGATTGAGTACTCAGTCCTTTGACTCCCAAGTGCATCCATGCC